>CAYMMN010000195.1:0-6391 GCA_964391495.1 uncultured Flavobacteriales bacterium
CGATACAACATGGACAACATTGTTCAATAAAACAGGAGCAACCTTATCTACCACTACTGGTTCAACTTCAGTGTTCACACCAACTACAGCTACTCAATGGCGCTCTGAACTTGTTTCACTTGCGGCTTTCGTTGGCAACTCAAATGTGTTTGTGAAATTCGAAGCGAACTCTGATTATGGTAATAATCTTTATATCGACAATGTGAATTTTACATTCACAACAGGTATGAATACAATCAACAAAACAGTCGCTTTTGAAATGTATCCAAACCCTGCATCTGATCGTGCAAACGTTGATGTAAATCTTGACAAAAAAGACGATGTAACTGTTGAAGTATTCAATAAAGTTGGTGCTCTTGTTTACAGCCATTCTGAAGTTGGAATGAGCGCAGGAGAACACAGCTTCAGCATCAACACCAGTGATTTTGCAAAAGGCATCTACATGGTAAGTGTTAAAACTTCCAATGGTGCTACTCAAAAGAAACTTGTTGTTGAATAAAGTATAATCGAAATTGAATCTTCCGATCAAAAGGAAGATTCAATTTCTTTCTTTTTGATCTATAGAAATCAATACCATCAAATGAAAAAACTCTTACCCGTAATCGCAGCATTCCTGCTTCTTACCCTCGGATCATTTGCACAGTCATTACAGGTTACTTCTGATTCCGTAAACCTGCAAGGACCTGCAAACATGCTCATGACAGGTACGGCCCGCGTCACAAACATTGGCGGTGGTACAATATTCGTGAAGGTTAAACGTGTCATTGTAGACACTGCAGCCGGACACAGTGCATACTTCTGCTGGAAGGGCACTTGTTTTCCAGTCAGCACCAGTCAGTCTCCAACCTATCTTGTGATGAATCCCGGGGATTCGGATACAACACTGCTTGCGGATTTACAACCGGGAGGACATGGTGGAACAAGTACAGTAACTTATTGCTTTTTTGATATGGACAACGAAGCGGATTCATCCTGCATTACGTTCACATACAGAGCAAGCGGTGTAGGAATTGATGAAATCGGCGGATTGAAATACATCTCCAACATCTATCCAAATCCTGCTGACGCTTTTGCCCGTGTTTCATATGCTATCAATAGCGGAAAAGACACTCGCATGGTTGTTACAAATCTTCTCGGTTCAGTGGTAAAAGAACTGCCTTTGACCGAAAAACAAGGCGTTACACTGATTCCAACATCCGACCTGAAAACAGGCATTTACATTTGTTCAATTGTGATTGACGGTAAATCATACGGTTCAAAGAAATTGATTGTTAGTCATCGTTAATTGATTTAATAAAGATTGAAAACAGGCTGTTCCGACGGAACAGCCTGTTTTTTTTGTCCAATTTTTACCCTTAAAAATGACAATTGCGAATTGATAAAAGCATAAATTTTCTATACTTTTGAAATTCTCCTTTACCTAATCTAAAGGGAATTCTGCAATAATCCACACATTACTACTATCTAAAAAAATGAAAAGAACTCTACGCATTCTGAGTGTCCTCTGCATGCTCCTCACAGGAACAAACATGTCATTCGCACAATTATCAGATGGCTCGATTGCTCCTGATTTTACTGCAACTGATATTAACGGTACTACTTATCATTTGTATGATTATCTCGATCAGGGCAAAACTGTGGTACTGGACGTCTCCGCGACGTGGTGCGGACCATGTTGGGCATACCATAATTCAGGCGCTCTCGAAGATTTATACACGACTTATGGACCCAACGGTACAAATGAAATGATGGTTTTTTATATTGAAGGTGATGGAGCAACTACTTTAGCGGATTTATACGGAACCGGAACGAATACTCAGGGTAACTGGGTGACCGGCACTCCCTATCCTATCATTGATAATTCTGGAATCGCAAATAGTTACGCGATTCGTTATTTCCCTACGATTTATATGATTTGCCCGGATCGCGTGGTACGTGAAGTAGGACAATTGACAACAGCAGCATTGTATACAGCGCGTGAGGAATGTAGTGTTGCCACTCAGGCCAATGATGCCGGTATTACACACTCCATGACTGCATTGAATGGCACACCAGCTTCCTGCTCAGGTGTAACAATCCGTTACCGACTTTGCAATTACGGAACAACCCCTTTGACTTCAGCAACAATTGAATTGTCTGATGGCACAAATATTTTACAAACGAATAACTGGACAGGTTCTTTACAGACCTATGAGTCAACATCTCTGAGTTTTACAAGTGTTGCCGGTACCCCGGGTTACAATAACGTTACAGTGACAGTTTCCAACCCGAACGGACAAACAGACGGTAACGCACTGAATAATTCCGGTTCACAGTCTTACATTATTTATTCTGGTGTTGGCGGATCAGCAGTTACGGAAGATTATTCTTCAACTACTTTTCCTCCTGCGAATTGGTACAACATCAATGGCGGAAATCAAAGTGCAGGCTGGAGCAGAAGTACTGCCGGATACACCAGCCCGGGTTGCGCAAAAATGGATTTTGTGAATTCCCCATCGGGAGATGCGGATGCATTGATTCTTCCGGCTGTTGATTTGTCTACGTATGATAACGCGGTTTTGACCTTTTACATTGCCGCTGCAACCTACAATACATCGAACGACAATATTAAAATTAAAGTGTCCACCAACTGTGGAACAACCTGGTCTCCTATCTGGAACAAAACCGGAGCTTCACTTGCAACTGTAGGATCCCAAAGCTCGATTTTTACACCTAGTTCAGCGAATCAGTGGAGAAGCGAAACAGTGAATCTCACACAATATACAGGTGTCAACAGAACAAACGTGATGATCAAGTTTGAAGCACTTTCCGCACAGGGAAATAACGCTTATATCGACGACATCAACATGACACTTACTACCGGTTTAAAAACCGTTACCCAGTCGCTTGCGTTTGATTTGTATCCTAACCCTGCAACACAACGTGCCCAGGTTGATTTCAATCTTGAAAAAGCCGGCGATGTAACCGTGCAGGTTGTTGACAAAATGGGTAAACTGGTTTACACATATTCAGAACCCTCAATGAATCCGGGTGAACATACTTTCGAATTGAACACATCGGATTTTGCAAAAGGAATTTACATGGTGAATATTAAATCCGCAGCCGGATCTTCTCAGAAGAAACTGGTGGTTGAATAATTATAACAATAGAATCATGGAAAAGCGAAGGGTGTTCATCACTCTTCGCTTTTTTTATTGGATTTAACATTAATATGACCCGGTTTAGAATTCTAAGTGCTTTCACATATTATTGAATACCGTATGATTAGACATTAATTTTTGGGAATCCGCTGCAAATAAAGCCTTTCTTCACTGACAAGCATATATCATCCTCCGGAGAAAAATTTTATTGTATTTTTGATCCCCTTCAAAAATGAAGATGCATTTTCTTCCTTTTGAAATGGAATAAAACAACAAAATGTCAAAATCAAAAATCAACCAGGAAGCACTCGATTACCACGAACAAGGTAGGCCGGGAAAAATTGAAGTAGTTCCAACGAAACCATACAGTTCACAACGTGATTTATCACTCGCCTATTCACCGGGAGTGGCTGAGCCTTGTTTGCGAATTGCCGAAAATCCGGATGATGTTTATCGTTACACTGCGAAAGGAAATTTAGTAGCGGTGATCTCCAATGGAACTGCAGTACTCGGACTTGGAAATATCGGTCCGGAAGCATCCAAACCGGTGATGGAAGGAAAAGGACTTCTGTTTAAAATATTCGCGGATATTGATGTATTCGATATTGAAATCAACGAAACGGATGTCGACAAATTTGTAGAGACAGTTAAAGCGATTTCACCAACCTTTGGAGGAATCAACCTGGAAGACATCAAAGCACCCGAGTGTTTTGAAATCGAAAGACGACTGAAAGCGGAATTAAAAATTCCGATCATGCATGATGACCAGCACGGAACAGCGATTATTTCCGCGGCGGCTTTGTTGAATGCACTGGAACTTGCACAGAAAAAAATAGAAGAGGTTATTATCGTGGTCAGTGGTGCCGGAGCTTCCGCCATCTCCTGCGCGAAATTATATCTCAGTCTGGGCGCGAAAAAAGAAAACATCATCATGCTCGACAGTCATGGTGTTTTACATGAAAGCCGCACAGATCTTGATGAAAATAAAATTTTCTTCAAGACCAGCAGAAAAGCGCATACACTTGCGGAAGCCATGAAAGGCGCAGACGTTTTCCTGGGTCTTTCCAAAGGGAATATCGTTTCAAAAGAAATGGTACAGTCCATGGCGAAGAACGCGATCGTATTCGCGCTTGCCAATCCTGATCCTGAAATTACTTATGAAGAAGCTGCCGGCGCAAGACCTGATATTATCATCGCGACAGGACGTTCGGATTATCCTAATCAGGTAAATAACGTACTTGGTTTCCCATTCATCTTCAGAGGAGCATTGGATGTAAGAGCCACTCAGATTAATGAAGCGATGAAACTCGCGGCGGTTCGCGCCATTGCAGACCTCGCGAAAGAACCGGTACCGGAGATTGTGAACATCGCATACAATAAAAAGAACATCACTTTTGGAATGGAATACACCATTCCAAAACCACTGGACCCACGACTGATTACAACTGTTGCGCCGGCTGTCGCTAAAGCCGCGATTGATTCCGGGGTCGCGCAATCTCCAATTACAAACTGGAGTAATTATTCTGACGAACTCAACAAACGACTCGGTCTTGACAACAAACTGATTCGTGTTGTAACAAGCAGAGCCAAACAAAATCCGCAGCGCATTGTTTTCGCGGAAGCGGATACCTACAAGATCCTCAAAGCCGCGATGATCGTGCGTGACGAAGGCATTGCCAAGCCGATTCTGCTGGGTAATCTCAAGAAAATCCGACAGCTCATCGAAGAAAACAATCTGGATCTGGGTGACACACCGATCATTGACCCACGTCTGGAAGAAGAGAAACGTCATGAATACGGAGAGATCTTTTTCAAGAAACGCAAACGCAGAGGCTTTACATTGTACGAAGCGAAGAAGATCATGAATGAACGGAACTACTACGGAGCCATGATGGTGGAAGTAGGAGAAGCCGACGCGATGATTTCCGGTCTCACCAGAAAATACAGCGACACTATTCGTCCGGCTTTGCAAATTATCGGTACGCAGGACGATGTTAAAAAAGTTGCCGGCATGTACATCATGGTCACCAAGAAAGGACCGGTGTTTTTTGCGGATACAACGATCAACGTTAATCCTACCGCTGAAGATCTGGCAGAGATTACAGTGCTCACTGCCTGGGCTGTTCAGCAATTCAATATCAAACCGCGTATCGCTTTGTTGTCTTATTCGAACTTCGGATCTACCGATGATCCGATGGCGAAAAAAGTAAGAGATGCTGTGGCTATTCTTCACCAGAAATTCCCGGGAATGATGGTGGATGGAGAGATGCAGGCGAATTTTGCTTTGAACCCTCACCTGCTCAGCGACAATTTCCCATTCTGTGAATTCGCAGCCGAAGGAGCGAACACCTTGATTTTCCCGAGCCTTGAAAGCGGAAATATCGCGTACAAATTGTTGCAGGAAATGGGAGCTGCAGAAGCTATTGGTCCGGTTTTATTAGGTATGAAAAAACCTGTTCACATCCTTCAACTTGGTAGTAGTGTCAGAGAAATCGTGAACATGGTGACCATCGCTGTTGTCGATGCTCAATCCAGAAAAAGCGCACGTTAAACAGAATTGTATACATTAAAAAAGCCGGAGAAAATACTCCGGCTTTTTTAGTTTTTGCACACATGTAATCGGTTGAATGATTTTTATGCTTTGCAAAAACAAACAATTCATGGGGGTAGAATAACTAATTTACGATTGTGAAAATTTCCCTATAGGAAGACTCAACAAGCACCTGAAATTTCTGATACCAGTCTTTCCATTCCGGTTGTCCCATACTTTTTTTCATTTCTTCTTCAAAGGAGGCGAGACTCTTAAAATTTGCTTCCAGGACGAGAGTATAAGACGGTCCGACAAGATCTGTGAGCATGCGGTTACCATCGGTACCGAATTGCACAGGGAGTTTTTTCATTTCATCCATCAGCATTTTCGCGTCACGCGCTTTACCAAATTTCAGGCGGAAAACTTCTCTTACAACAATCATGGCTATATTTTTTTTAAGGGGTGAATTAGTATAGGCATGAAGTTACATCAGTATATCTTTCGTTTTTTATTCTTCAGGAAAAAATAAATGCACTTATTGTCAAATTACAAATTCATCCGAAAAAAAAACGTGATAACATTTATCGAAATTTTTCAGATTAAATTTTAATATTATTCGCTTTCACCAAAAAACCATTAGGCTAAAAGCTCTGTTTATCCCGTATTTTCAGGCTTTTTACTACATTCGCATTGGATTGCTGATTGAGGATTGAGGATTGAG
>CAYMMN010000196.1:0-6385 GCA_964391495.1 uncultured Flavobacteriales bacterium
CTACATCGGCACCTTTTTTTGCTGCTTCTTCCGCAATAGCGAATCCCATTTTACCAGTAGATCTATTCCCTATAAAACGAACCGGATCAATCGCTTCATGTGTGGGTCCTGCAGTAATCAAAACGGTCTTTCCTTTTAAGGGCAGATCAGTAGAAAAGAAATTCTCCAGAGCCGAAAAAATATTCTCCGGCTCTTCCATTCTACCCTCACCATTCAATCCACTGGCAAGCTCACCTTCTGTGGGGGCTATCATGTGTACACCGTCTTTTTTCAACTGATCGATTGATCTCTGTGTGGCAGGATGTCTCCACATATCCAGATCCATTGCAGGTGCAATAAACACAGGACATCTTGCTGAAAGATAAGAAGCAAGCAAAAGATTATTACAGATTCCGTTGGCCATGTGTGCAAGGGTATTTGCGGAAGCCGGTGCAATGATCATTGCATCGGCCCACAATCCAAGATCCACATGGTTGTGCCATGAACCGGTGGAAGGTTCAAAATAATCTGACAAGACCGGTCGTTTTGAAAGTACAGAAAGAGTCAAAGGTGTGATAAAGTCCTTTGCGGAACCGGTCATCACGATTTGCACTTCAGCACCGGCTTTTACGAGCAGACGTGTAAGCAAGGCTGATTTATAGGCAGCAATGCTTCCGGTTACTCCGAGAATTATTTTCTTTCCTTTCATCGGCAAGGGTCAAAATATTTTCAGGAATTTAAACGAAAAAATCCAAAACATGAGTCTTGGATTTTCCCGTAAAGCGAAAGAGAAGGCAGATTAGAAATTATCCTGCTTTTCTTTGTTCGGATTGCGGAAATAGATTTTATCTTCAGTATACTCCTGTACCGCGATCAATGTTGGTTTCGGCAAGCGTTCGTAGTATTTTGAAATTTCAATTTGCTCACGGTTTTCAAAAACTTCTTCCAGATTGTCAGTGCTTGAGTTGAACTCTGATAATTTCGCGTTCAATTCATCCTTCATTTCAGAAGAAATCTGGTTTGCACGTTTCGCAATAATCACGATAGATTCGTAAACATTACCTGTTTTCTTGTCGAAGTCAGGGACATTACGTGTGACGGTAGTATTTACGTCCGATTTGTAATTCATGGTTACCGGTTTTTAGATTTAATTGGATGAGGTTACGGAAGGGGTAATTTTTTCGATACGTTTTCTAGTAAGCAAGACAATTTCATCAGCTTCTTTACGGTATTTGCTTTCGGCATATGCTGAAGCGAAATCTGAATAAGCGATGACAGTTTCCTTGTATCGTGGCAAACGCTTGTCTTCAATACTGTTTTCTGCCAGAAGAAAACTTGCTTTCAGGATCAGAAACATTGCTTCTTCTCTGTATTGTGTAGAAGGAAAATCATTGAGCAAATTGCGGAATGTTGTTACCGCAGCTTTGTAATCCTCCATGTTGTAATATAAGCGTGCATTCTGAAAACTTTTTTCTTCAAGCTTTCCACGCAGCTGGTCGATCAGTTTGTTGCATTGCGCAATGCGTGTACTTTGCGGATACTGGTCGGCAAACAATTGCAGTTCGTTGATCGCTTTCAGCGTGTTTGTCTGGTCCAGTGAATATTCAGGTGAATCCTGGTAGTAACAGTACGAATGCATGAAAGCACATTCTTCCGCATATTCACTGGTTGGAAATGTTTTTGAGAAATTATCGAAATCGTAGGCTGCGGTTTCGAAATCTCCGAGTTGGTAATTGGTATATGCGTAATAGTAATAAGTCTTTTCAGCTTTCTTAGTACCGCGATAAACGGTGATCAATTCTTCCAGCAATGGCAGCGCTTTAAAATAATCGCCCTTATTGTAGAGTTTGATGGCCATATTCAGCTTCGCATCCATGTCGGTTCCCTTCATGACACGGGTATAGTTGCTGCATGAAGCAACAAACAGGCTGATAATCAGTAATATAAAGGAAATCCGAGGGAACATAAGCCCGCAAAGATAATAAATATTAATTGAAATTCGTAATAAAAACGAATGCTTCAGGTTGACTTTCGAGTTCTAAACCCTGTTTATTGCCTGATCAATCGTGTTCTTTCAGAGAATGTTCCGTCCTCCTCTATTGCAAGAAAATAAACACCGGAAGAAAGCTGTTCCCCGGTTCTGATAAGACCGGAATTTCCTGCAAGAGGTTTACTGAAGATTTCCTGTCCCATTGCATTCCACAAATGCAAAACAGCTTTTGAATTCTCTTTCTTCAAATGGTATTGGATATTGATTGTACCCGAGAATGGATTTGGAAATACCTGCACAGAATTATTTGATGCACTCTGATTTTGAATACCGGTGGCCAATGCACCCGTTAACTGAAACTGATCGATAGCTCCTTCAACAATGTGTCCTGGCGAATTATCAGCTATTTCAACGATGAACTGCATGGTTGATGTCGGCTGGATAAATGTGGAAATAAGGAAGCTACTTTGTGTCCATACCGGAGAACCGTTTGTATTGTCGATATTTTCTATTGTGACTGTTGTTGTTCCATTGCTCAATTTTACCTGCATGGAATCATTCGGTGTGCTGCTGCCTCCGAAATTTGTGAACCAACGATAATATTCAACACTTGGATCAGTGTAAATTGTCGCGTCGAAAACAGGTGAAGTTAAAGTTGTATTTCCGTTGTCAACATCATTTGATGAATAAGAACCAACTCCGTTATCTGTTACAAAACATTTATCCGAACAATCGCTTGTTACATCAAACTCAGGATTAACCGGTGCTCCTGTATTCGAAAATGTACCATAAGGTTCTCCCCTTTCCCATGCGTTCAGGGATGAACCATTGACTGTCCATCCGAAATCAAGGGAAAAGTCATCGTAATAACCCTGATTGAGCTGAAATGAATCAGTAAGTGCTGCATCTACAACAGTAATCGAAGAACACTGTGTTACATTTCCCCATTTTCCAACCAGGATATCATAGGTTCCGGCAATGATTCCGGGGAATGAATAAATGCCCTGACTGTTTGTTGTGGTTGTGAGATCAAAATCGGAATTAGTCAACTGAACGGTTGCACCTTCAATCAGATTTCCTGAAGGTATTTCAGTGACAACTCCGGAAATTTCATAAGATGGCAAAGGAGCAAGCTGAACATCCTGTGTTGTCACAATTCCATTTGCAAGCACTACTCCGCTTATAGTTTTCGGGAAATAACCGGGTTTGGAATACAATACGTCAACAGTTCCGGCATTTGCCATTCCTGATTGATAAAAGCCAATGGAGTTTGAAGTACGGATAATACCGGCCCCAAGAATTTCTGCATTTGCTCCCGGAATAATTACTCCGCTTACAGAATCAGTAATTGTTCCTTCAAGATAACAACCACGAACATAAGTCGGACTGAGGACAAATAATCCATTATCAATATCAGAAGCTACAATAGTTCCGGAAGGAAGAAATGGATAAACACCCCAGCAACCATTGAATCCATTTCCGCTACCCTGAGTGTAAGTATCATAATGTCCAACTTCAATAGGATTGCCGGGTCGGCTCACATCTGTGATGACCACACCTTCTTTATACCATGAAGTGATTGCAAAATTGTTGAGGATATGTGTATTGTGAACGATTGCACCTGATCCTGGCGCAGTCTGAAATCTGGAGAGTTCAGTGATGTTACTCAAATCAGAAATATCGTATTCGGCCAGGAAAGAATTCGAATTTTCGTCAGTGGTAAATACTCTTTTGTGGTCAGCAGACAACCAGGTGTTATGTGTAAAAGCTGTTGGTGTGGATTGAGTGGCTAACAAGACCGGATTGGATTTATTTCTGACATCCACAACAGTGAAAAAACCTGAATAAATGTGTGATTCATAAAGAGTATCATTGTCAACAAATCCATCATGAACATAAGCCGGTTGGCCTCCTCCCGGGAAAATATACTGACCAGCATAAGTTGGGTTCAGGGGATCAGCAAGATCAAGGAAAAGTGTATTTCCATCTACGATATTACTTCCGTACAAATAAAGAAAGCCCGTAGTGGTATCGCAATGTAATGCATGGATTGAATTCAGTTGGCCTGCAATTGCTCCATCTCCGGTATAATGCGTACTGCTTATACTTGCAGGAAGCAGACTAAGGTCAACGACAGTTAGCCCACCACCGCCTTCTGTGGTTACATAGGCGTATTTTCTATAGGTTTTGACTTCTCTCCATTCCGAAATAGCATCATTTACTGTGAATTTGATCACAGGACTGGATGGAATTGTAACGTCTACAATTGACAAACCAAAATCAGTACCTACAAGCGCATATTCATTTCCCAAAGAATCCACATAACCACCAATTTTAGCCAGGGCAGAATTGCCATAACTGAGGTTTGCCATTAATTGAAGGTTTTGAGAATATGTCTGGAAACTGATGAGTAGTCCAAACAGGAGTACAATTCTTTTCATCTGATGATATTTTTTGCAAGAACGTTTGTTTCAGGTTCACAATCAAATTCAATTCTGAATATCGCATGAAATTCTTGTTTTCATCTATTCGATTTAATTTTTCAGATTGCATAGGAATTCATCCGAACCTTCTGGTTCAGTTTAATCAAATGCAAAAAAATAACACATTGTCTGCCTTAATTAATGCAGAATTTTCATTTTTAGTGATTTGTGCATGAAACTAATCCCCTCTAAGAAGCATGATGATGAAAGCTAATATATCTTATTCTTATTCAGGACTTTAGTAAATTTTCAGAAGAAAAAGCTTTCTTTTTCGCTTAATCTGATCCCCGAAATTACTCAGAATTGCACAATTGAATGTTGATTAATTGGGGCATTTAGTACCAAAAATCTTTGATTTTAATCGAAAATACTTACTTTTGCTAAGCGACCTTTAGTAGACAAAGTTCAATTGAATGCCGAAGGATGTTTTCGATTTGTGACATTGGTTTTTTAATAAAAATTAAAAAAAAGAAGAAGTGGATTTATTCGAAAAATTAAAAAAGAACAGAGGACCTATCGGCCAGCATGCAAAGGATTCGCATGGTTATTTCACTTTTCCAAAACTCGAAGGTGACATCGGAACAAGGATGGTTTTTCGTGGAAAAGAACGTTTGATCTGGAGTCTCAATAATTACCTGGGATTGGCAAATCATCCGGAAGTTAGAAAAGCGGATGCGGAAGCTGCCGCAAAATTCGGATTTGCAACTCCTATGGGAGCCCGAATGATGTCAGGAAATTCCAATTACCATGAACAACTGGAAAGCGAACTTTCTACTTTCATGAGTAAGGAAGATACAATTTTGTTGAATTTCGGCTATCAGGGAATGGTATCCGCTATTGACTGCCTGGTTGATCGTCATGATGTAATTGTTTACGATAGTGAAAGTCATGCCTGTATTATTGATGGTGTTCGTTTGCACATGGGAAAACGATTTGTTTTTCCACACAATGATATTGCGAATTGTGAAAAGCAACTTGAACGAGCTACCCGAATCGTAGAAGAAACCGGTGGTTCAATATTGCTGATTACTGAAGGTGTCTTTGGTATGAGCGGTGATATGGGACGTTTGAAAGACATTGTTGAATTGAAGAAAAAATTCCAGTTCCGTCTTTTTGTAGATGATGCTCATGGATTTGGAACAATGGGCAAAACCGGTGCAGGAACAGGTGAAGAACAAGGAGTACAAGATCAGATCGATATTTACTTCGGAACATTTGCCAAGAGTATGGCAATGATTGGTGGCTTCATTTCAAGCAGTGAAGACGTGGTTGAATACTTGCGTTACAATATGCGTTCGCAGATTTTCGCCAAATCCATGCCGATGCCGCTTGTTCTGGGTGCTTTGAAGCGTCTGGAATTATTACGCAGTCAGCCTGCCATGAAGGATAATCTCTGGAAAATTGTCAATGCACTCCAGAATGGTTTGAAAGAAGCCGGTTTTAATATTGGCAAAACACAATCTCCTGTGACTCCTGTTTATATGAACGGAAGTATCGGAGAAGCGAC
Source organism: uncultured Flavobacteriales bacterium (assembly GCA_964391495.1). Classification (GTDB taxonomy): domain Bacteria; phylum Bacteroidota; class Bacteroidia; order AKYH767-A; family 2013-40CM-41-45; genus JADKJP01. The sequence goes on from CAYMMN010000196.1 coordinate 5,960, forward strand.
CAACCTGATTTATGACATGCGTGAAAACCATGATATTTTCTGTTCCATGGTTGTTTACCCTGTTGTTCCGAAAGGAATCATCATCCTTCGCCTCATCCCTACTGCCGTTCATTCGCTGGAAGATGTGAGTTATACAATAGATGCATTCCGTAAAGCGTATGTAAAATTAAAAGCCGGAGAATACATGTCGGATAAAATTGCAGCATTCTGATCTGCATAAAGTAGTTGAACTCCTGCAAATAAATTGAACCAATCCTCACCCCATTATTAACTTTAAACCCAAAACACGATGAAAGAGTACGAAAAAATCAAACAGCTCGTTGCGGCTATTGAAGAAGACGTCATCAAGTTTTCTGAAAAAGGGAATGCTGCTGCTGGTACACGCGTTCGCAAAGGCTTGCAGGAAATCAAACGTGCATGTCAGGA
>CAYMMN010000197.1:0-6353 GCA_964391495.1 uncultured Flavobacteriales bacterium
GGTGTGTAACACTCCCGGAAACTGTACCTCCTCCTACGACTATATTTCCATTCACATCAATGTTGCCGCTTAATGTCGCGCTCGAACCAACGGAAAGTATAGTGCCGGTAAGTCCGGCTTGATTGCCGGCAGCAATTTTGCCACCAATCACATTACTGTTTGCGATAGTCACCTTTTCACGTGAATAAATATTCGCGTTCACAGCGCCACTACCAGTGGTTTGAACAAGCTTGTAGCTTCCAACTGAACCTCCGGAAATTGTATTCGAAGAGCCGATGAAAACTCCATAACCCGGTGTTGGTGGGGTGGAAGTTCCTGCACCACCCGATCCTGAAAACAGTACGAAGTCTGTAATCTGCATGGATTGTGCATTGGAAAACAATGGAAAAACCAGAAGCATTGCCAAAACCAAGGCACACTCTTTTAGACTGATTTTTAACAGTTTGTGTTTGTTCATGTAAGTAGATAATTAGAAAGAGATAAGAGGTATTTGAGTTGATGATTGCAAGCAAGGGCCATCAGAGATGGCGGTGTGTTCAAATTATTAAGAGAGAGTTAATTACAAAGAGGCGAATATACTTCAATTGTACTAAAATCAGGAGCAAAAGCTAAAATTATTATGTAAAGGCAGCTAAAAACTTGATTAAAAACATAAATCTTAAAGGAAATTCAATTTTAAGGTTGTAAAGGGTCACTCAGGTGTTTAGAATTTGCCAAATTTACACAATTTCCATTTTAATTAGGCTCACCGATTCAGGTTAAGATTTCAGGATTAATTCAATGATTTAAAAATGGAGCTAATTCGATCAGTATTATATAATTTATTGATTTTGTAGTGTTTATGTGAAATGATCAGCTTTAACAATCAAAGGTGGTTATCCGGCTCTTTCGCTTGTCCCCTTCCGAAAAGTTCAAATCAGAAATTCATTCTTCGTCTCGGGTCCTGAATTGCTTTTAAATTGAAAAAGCATATTCTTATATATCTAATGTTCTATTACAAATTTCCTGTAGGATACTTTCGTTCCTGTTTTGATACAGAGAAAATAAATTCCATTTGAAAGTGCGCCAACATCAAAATTCTGGCGCATACCATTTATACGTTTGCATACAATCTCCTTTCCGGTAAGATCTCTGATGCATATCTCTGATTGCTCTTTTAATCCATTTGAAAATATCAGGAGATTATTGCTTGCCGGATTCGGGAAAATACTGACAGCACTTTCCGAAACAGTATTTACGCCTGATGTGATCACCGGATAAATACCCGACTCACGTTCACATCCGCCAGAGTCTACCAGGATCAAGGAATAATCTCCCGAAACATTTGCGATCACATACGGATTAGGACCTGATGCATACAGCACACCATCAACATACCACTCATAAGTCACCGCAGGTAAATTAGTGTATAAAGAATCACCGGATTGAAATATAACCGGAATCGATACAGTGATCGTATCAGAATAATAATCACATCCAAGCGCTCCGTAATACGGACTATATGAATATTTAGAAACCTGTGCCGAATAATTTCCGGGTTGTGTGACAACACATGTATTTGAATCAAGTCCACTGATGAGCTGACCGTCTTTGTACCATCGATAATAAACTGAAGGCAGATCGACAAGTGTCAAAATTGCCAATTCAAAACAACCTGATGTATCCACAGTAAGTGTTTCTTCAAGCGCGGGATAGACGTTGTAATAAATTGTATCCACATGTCCGGCGTTGTCCCGGGCAACTACAGTATACATGATCGAATCCCCAACAGTAATCACAGGATCCAAAATGGTATCTGATGACAAACCTGTCGCCGGAAACCATTGCACCTGATAAGGCTGACAACCTCCTGCAAGAAGAAAGTGGGTCTGGTATTCCGAACCTCTGCATACATAAGGATCCAAATCCCAGTCAGGAACCAGGATATTCATCGCTGAAGAATCGGCAAGATAATAATGGATAAAAGTGAACCGGTCACTCACCATAGTCGAACTGAGCATTTCTTCAGCATAAAGAAATCCTGTAGAATCATAGGCAAACTGATGATAACCGGAACAAGGATTTGTACAACCTCCGTTCCATTGCTTCAAGATTAACCTGTTATTCTGATCGTAAGAATAGGTCTCAACAATCGGTCGGAAAAATTCATACCACAAGGTATCTGCTCCAATAATATCCATCATCGATTCACTGTAAGTCGTGACATGAATTTTCACTTCTCCCAGGTAACGATTGTATTCAACAATAGAGTACGAAGATTCATTATTACCGAAATTAACTGTGTCCATGACGGTAAACTGAGCATTCTTCCAGTACATAATATTTTCAAGTGTATCCAGGTCGTACACCACAGTATCCACAGTAGGGATGCCACTTACCGTAATCGGTAAATTTCTGATGATCCTTGCGACCCAATCTCCTTCGATCAACTGATACGGAACTTGCGCGTAACTTGTCCAGGTTGTAAGAGTACTATCCCAAAAACTTATATCGAGCATTGTACGCAAAGTATCCGCATAGGTGAAAACCAGCATCGAATCATTGGTCCAGGTAGTGCCACTTCCCCGACTGTATGTTTTTGAAAAAGGATGAATCCCGCTATAAGCAACATCCATTTTCCTGTCGTTATTCCATTGTCCGGAAGTATAAACATAGCGTTCAAAGCTTGTCAGTCTGTCCTGCAAATCATACTGCCAGAAACTATGCGAGACCGAATCCCAGGCCGATCCGTTCCAGGTGCGCTCGGTTTGTTCAGTGATCAAACCAGTCGGAGAATAGGAATAAGTTACCGAAGAAAAATTATTCCATCCGGTAACGGACCCTCGGCGGATAAGTATCTCTTCGATTTGTCCACCGATTGAAAATGTTGTATCCACATCATCCCATACTCCATTACTATACGTAGTTGCAGTCCACGGAATCCCATTCTGAATAGAACGATTAAATAAACCGGAATCAAGATCAAACGATTTTACTTCCGTGTAAGCCGTCACATTGGGACTCACATCTGATCTTTGATAATAAGTGGTAATAACAGTAGAATCATTCCTGCAATCTCCTGTAAAATTTGATGGCATAGCAGAAAGGGAACTGTATGAACAAAATAGCAGCTGAACAATCAAAAGGAATTTAATTTTCAAATAACCATGAGTCTGAATCATATTTAAAATTATGCTTCCTCGATCATTGTAATAATCGGTTCTCAATCTTTCAGAATGCACATTATTTGTACAAGAAAAATGTTGTTGCAACTGCATACGGATATAAATTTTTGAATGATCACATGAACTCTTCAATGTATGAAAAATAGACAATAAATCGGCATTCGTTAAACACGATTTGAGAATATCATCAACAATCCAATACTTAAATCCTAAAGCTTGAAAATGAGACCAACACTACTTAAGCTGAGCGAAGAAAACCTTCAGCTGATTTGCTGTCATATCAATCCCATCCAGAAAAAACACCGCGCAATCCAATTTTCATCAGGGTCTGAGGAGAAAAATGAAATTCGAACATTGGTTTTCAATAAATGAATAATCAACAGACTCAACAAATCCATCACCATTCAAATCCGCCGTTTTGTAACCTGTCTGCATCGCAGAAACCTGTGTTTCTATCGTATTAAAATCGTAGCCGTCAACAAGTCCATCCTGCAATCCTCCACTACCGGAAACATCACCGGAGAAAATACAATACACACCATTTACATTTTTCAGATTGTTTCCATATGCCTGAGTACCGGAAGTACTGAAGTCAAAGCTTGCAATTGAATTGGTAAAAGAAATCGGACCGGAGCTCCATGTTTCAAGTGAATTTCGGTGACGAACAATCACATAATAAGAACTTCCTGAATTCAAACCGGAAAAACTAAACTGACCCGAACCATCAATACCCAGAACATTTTTGTTCATTGATGCAATGGTATACGGCGGTGTTGACTCTGCCAAGAGCACTGTAACTGTATCACAGAGCAAAGGATATATATTCGGATCAATCACTGCATTCATAGTTTGATTGCCAAGATAGAATCCCTCGATAAACGCTTTTAAGTTTAAGGTAAATGTCTGACATGGATTTACCGTCACGGTAAAAGGCGCGGATACGGCACAAGTAACTTCAACAGTATAATTTCCACTTGAATTGACAATAATACTTTGTGTCGTATCGCCGGTGTTCCAGAGATAAAAATTACCCGGACTGGAAGTCAGAGTAATTGAGTCTCCCTCGCAAAAAACAGGAGAACCACTGGATGTCACTACAGGATTACCCGTTATATAAGACAATGAAACATCGTCTATCCTATAACTTGATGCGGTGCCATTTTGCCGGAATTGAATCCGCAAATTTGTGGTAGCCGGAATCGTACCGGTCGCTGTCCGATAGGTCCAGTCAGCTGAGGTAGTTGACAATGCGGAAAAAGAAAGTGAAGAATAATTTACCCCATCAGCACTAACCATTACCTGCAATTCTGATCCATTCGCAGCAGTAGAACCTTTGAAAACACCAAATGAAAGTTGAATATTATTCAGTCCGGAAGTACTGATTCCCGATATAATAAAATTTTTACCAATTGTATTTGTGAGAAAAATATTCGCTCCTCCGGACGCTCCGGGGTATTTATTCAATGAAGAAGAAGTATTCCTTACATCTCCGGTTCCCGTCATCGTAAGACTATCATTATCGAAACCATTCGCGGATTCATGAAACGATATCAACGTTGTACCGCCTACAGAACCCATGGTTTCATTGAAAAGTGTGGCAGAGGAAGCTACTCCACCCGAATAAACCCTCACCGGTGCTGAGCTTGCTGTACATCCTCCCGCAACTGTAACTGTTACCGCGTATTGTCCGGTATCCGATACCGAAATGGAGGAAGTCGTCGCACCATTGGTCCACAAGTAAGATAAACCGGAAGATGCTGTTAATGTTTGGCTGCCTGAACAAATCATCAATGGCCCTGATGGCGAAACACTCACGGCAGGCGAAGCGCTCACCTGAACATTGGTTTGCATGAGTGTATCGTTTGCAGCGTTTAAATCTCCTGACAAAGTACACCCTCCGCTGAATGAATACGACCCGGATAAATTCATAGCATACAATGAATCAAATGTGAACGTCATCACAGCTCCAGCACCCAATGAGCCCGTTGAGATTGTCTGTACAAATGTGCGACTCAAAGAATTTGGATCTACAGCATGCAATCTCACATCAAGAGGATGATTTGTAAAATCAAGAGTCGAAATTGAATTGTTCTTGATGCTGATGGACAAAGGCTGAGCCAGGCTTGTACAGTTTTGAGCCGAGGGTGAAATCAGAGCGACAATCCCGGCATCCCATTGTGGAACAGTGCCGTGTTAAAAAGTAAAAGTTGCCTTGATTGGTAAATGATCCGAGGCATTGTGCAATGCGTTTGCTACATCTACAGGAACAGAATTATTAGGCTGTTTATTGATTGAATCATTATAATGCAAACCATCATTCCCATAAGGAACACATGAATTCGGAACATAACTGACACCTCCCGATTGTTGAATTGCTTTTGAATACATGATCAAATCAAAGCGGTCGTCCACTCCGCCATTTGAACCACCTCCAAAAGACCGTGTCCGGGTTGATTGAGTGTGATACATCGCATAAGCCGAATTGTTCCATGTTCCAGTCATCACAATCGGATCTATAAAATGTCCTTCATTCGCGGGTTGAAATGCAAGTAATTTCTGATATGCGCTTTCGGAAGAAGCGTAAAAATTAAAATCACCACATACAATAAAATTACTGCCTGCAGGCAAAGCGTTAGTGACTTTTCTCAAGCTATCCGCTTCCACCGCGCGTTGAGCTTCATTCGCTGTTCCGGAGCTTGCCTTGAGATGTACCGCATAGATCCTGATTGTATCTCCCGAAAGTATGTGAACCAATGTAAATTCATTGATCGTTCTGAGATCCGTTTGAATTGCAATGTTGTCGATAAAATTAAACTTTGAGGTTTTATAAAATATTCCATTGTCTGTATCCGGACCATCCAGAAAAAAACCGGCTGAATAATAATTCGCATTTGCGTTCAGCACATTCGTCAGAAAAATATTCATACCCACTTCGGAATTCAACTCTTCCACAACAAGAATATCCGGATTGGCATTCGAAAATATAGTTCTGTAAAATGGATTTCGAAGAGTAGTATCTGCGGCTGTTGCAGCATTATCGGGATAATTCAAAAGATTGTAAGCAAACAAATGAATAGAATCCAACTGCTGTGCACAAGCCACCATCTGCACAAAAATAAATCCTATTATAAGCTGGATTTTCTTTTGGCACAAAAGGAAATAAATCTTGCCTCAGAGTGAAGGAAACAA
>CAYMMN010000198.1:0-6337 GCA_964391495.1 uncultured Flavobacteriales bacterium
CTACACCTGCGGCATCTTCAGTTGTTACATTATTTGTCTTGACATCAAAATTACTTTTTTGGTACTCTTTTGCTTTTTCAAGTTTTGTTTCGTCTACTGCAAGTCCTTTGTCTTTCGCGGTTTCCAATGCGTTTGTTGCGAATGAGCTTTGTAAAACTCCTGCCCAACCTGCACCTTGTAAGCTTCCGCTGGCGGTCTGTCCTTTTTGAATCTTCGAGATACAAACCTGATTACAACGAACGACCCTGCTGCGCAAATTTTTATCATTCCCCAATTCATCCAAAATATTCGTGAGAAACTGGGAGGTAAGTACTACATCAATATTTTGTCCCAATTTAATTTGTGGTTGTGTTCCTGTCTCGGCAGTAATATTCAACGAATTTGGTGACGATTCTTCCACCTGCTTAAGAAGATAGTTAAGCGCTTTTCGAAGTTGTGAAGAATATGGCCCTCCGGAAAGAGAACTACCGCTGCGCAGAATAGCCATGGCGACCATAGAGGTTGTTGCGGGATCTGAATGTACTGCATGCGGATCCAAAATATTCTGGTTAGCATGCGTTCCGGCTCCCCATCCTCCACTTTCAGATTGCGCTTGCGCTATCCAGCTCAGGGCATCCTCGATGGAGTGCCTTACTTTCAGTGGCGTTTTGTAAATGAAATTACTGTCCGAAGGTTCTTCCCCAAAAACTGTTTTAAACACACATCCTTTATCGTCTCCCTTTCCCTTTGGAATTGGTATTTCATTTCCTTTTTCTACGGTCAAAGGTTTTTCCGTCGGTTGAGGTTTTTGAATTATTTCCGCGGATCTTTCAGGAAGCGCGGTTGTGTCCGGTGTTTCATTTAGAGCCATAACGATCACTGCTCCAACGGCAATACCTGGAAGAAATGCCAGGGCAAAAAGGCTGTTCTTTTTCATACGATTGAATTTTAGAATAAATAATCTGAAGGAAATTGATCTCAACACGTTCGTGTTGTTGTATGTCTGATGCCAGCAAAAAAGAATTTCCACACGGTCGGATTAAATTTCAATCATGGCCCCAAAAAAAGAGAGGGAAGATGTTGAACATCCTCCCTCTCTTTTAAAATATTCTTTATATAAATTACCGGACTACTGTGACTTTGCCGATGTAATTGTGAAGTTCATCGTTCTGGTCAACAACACGGATTTTATATACATATACATCCGATTGAACTTCCTGATTGATCTTTCCATCCCAGGGTTTTGAATAGTCTGTTGTGTGGTAAACCAACTGTCCCCATCGATTATAAATTCCCATCTCGTAATTTTTGATATAGGTTCCATAGCCCTGGAAATTATCATTCACACCATCATTGTTTGGCGTGAAAGCAGTAGGAACATAAAAATTGAAACCATATTCGATCCTGACAATTCCTCGAACAGTATCCCGACAACCATATTGGGTAGCTGTCATAAGAACAACTTCGTATGCCCCGACTTCCGTATATGTATGTGAGGGGTTTACAAGTTCAGATGTAGTACTGTCACCGAAAGTCCATGAATACTGAGTACCATTGAGCGTTTTATTATCAAAATAAATTACCGGTTGCCAGATTGTTGTAACTCCGGGTTCAGGAATGAAGGATGCAATTGGAGTTGGATAAACCGTAATAAGATCAGGCAACACTGTATCTGCACGACAACCTTCAGCTGTGGTGGAAATCAGAGATACAGAATAAACTCCGGCATGTTCAAACGTGTGCAACGGAGTCTGAACTGTATCGGTTTGTCCATCAAAATAATTCCATGAATAAGCTACACTGTTCGGGCTGCTTGCATTGATAAAAGGAACCTCGAGTGGTTCACATCCATTTAATACTTCCGGAACAAAATCTGCCACCGGCATTGCAAGCACTTCAACTGTGTCACTGTAAACCGGGCCCGGACATCCACTGTAATCCGACTTCAATGTGATCGTGTGAGTTCCGACTGTTGAATAGCTAACTGCATCCGGATTTTGAAGGGTGCTTGAGCCGGGATTAGACGTAGAACCAAAATTCCAGTCGTAAGTCACTCCTGGAAATATATTTCCGCTTGCTTTGAAAATAAAACTGTTGTTTTCCAAACACTGTGGAGACTGATGATCGAAAACAGGCGCTGGGATTGCATGAGCATGAACAAGTACCGTATCGGAATTCACACAGCCAAAACTATTGGTAACAGTAACTATATAAGCTGCAGAATTGGTTCCCGTACCTGAATTTTCAACCACACAGGATGGGTTGGATGCAGCCGGATCTGCTAAACCTGTTGATGGTGTCCATTGATAAGTATATCCAGCGGCCGGGGTATCTCCGAGTGAAACAGAAGAACCCGAACAAGCTGATTTATCTAATCCCGCCTTGGCTACAGGTAAGCCAACGATATTGATTGCGTGTGTTGTTGGCGGAGAGACACAACCGTTTTGTGTAACAGTGAGAGAGACAGGGGCATTTCCTGCCTGAGTAGACAGGAGTGTATAAGGCCCTTGTCCTGAACCCGAAATAATAATGGCATTACCGAAATTCCAGGTGTAACTTGAAACCGCTGATGCTGTTCCGGAATAAGAAATAGTAAATGGTGCGCCAATACATGCATTTGCGGGCAGTGTGAATGATGAGGTTGGTATAGCAAATACAGTGACGTTGTATTGCGCGCTGTCTTTACATCCATTTTGTGAAACTGTAACTTTTAACTGCTCTACACCTGCAGAACCCCATTGCACTGAATATGGTCCAGCACCGGTTCCTGAATTCACAGTACCGCTACCAAAACTCCAGGTATATGCAGCACCGGGAAGTGCGGTTCCACTAAAATTAATTGTATTGGCCTGTCCTATACAAACAGAAGGTGTTGCAGTAATTGACGCGTCAGGAATTGAATTCACGGTTACAGGCATACTGCTTGGCGCAGAAACACAACCATTTTGTGTGACAGTCAAAGAAACAGAATAGTTCCCGGATGTATTCCAGACAAGACTGTATGGTCCTTGACCGCTACCTGATGCAACTGTTGCACCATTAAAATTCCATGCATAACCTGAGCCCGCATTTGCATTGCCGGTGTAATTCACGCTTACAGGAGAACCGGCACAAACGGCAGGTGTGATTGTAAATGTAGAAGTAGGAATGGCATTAACCTGAACAGCATAAGTGGCAGTATCACGACATCCGTTTTCAGTTACAACAACTTGTAATTGCTGAGGTACTGCTGTATTCCATGATACAGAATAAGGACCAGAACCGGAGCCGGACGCAACAGTACCGCTTCCGAAGCTCCAGGCATAAGCTGCAGTCGCTCCGGCGGTTCCGCTGAAGTTGACGGTGTTTGGCTGACCTATACATACTGCAGAAGTTGCGGAGATCGAAGCATTTGGAATTGGATTAATGGTAACCTGAGCCGTTGAGGATGGCGATGTACAACCATTTTGAGCTACTGTCAATGAGAGTTGATGACTGCCCGCGGCATTCCAAACCAAAGTATAAGGTCCTTGTCCGCTTCCGGACACAACTGTACCGCCATCAAAGCCCCAGGTATAATTAGCTGTTGCGGGAGCATTGCCAGTGTAGGTAACAGTTACAGGAGAGCCTGCGCAAACAGAAGGTGTAGCAGTAAATGGTGATGTTGGGATTGCATTTACAGCCACAGCAAATGTTGCTGTATCCCGACATCCATTTTCAGTTACTACCAATTGAACATTGTAATTTCCTGCGGTCGCCCACTGAACCGAATATGGCCCCGATCCGGTTCCACTTCCTGTTCCTCCGGAAAAATTCCAGGCATATCCGGCACCGGCACCGGCAGTTCCGTTAAAATTGATCGTATTATTCTGTCCTGTACAAACTGCTGTTGTACCGGAAATAGAAGCATTGGGTGTTGCAAAAATTGTGATTGGCTGAGTAGCGGTTGCAGCACTGCAGCCCGATTGTGTTACAGAAACATCAACGTTAAATGTTCCTGAAGTATTCCAAACAACAGAATACGGGCCGGCTCCTGTTCCGGAAACCACAGTTCCTCCATGAAAATTCCAGGTGAATGCATTCGCTGGAGCAGCTGTACCAGTATAAGTGATCGTTGCAGCAGTGCCCTGACAAACATTTGTTGTTGTCAGACTGGCTGTACCGCATTGAGTCACGACAATTTGTTGAGTATATGTTTCTGTACAACCACCAGCATTTGTAACCGTCAACACACAATTGTAAGTGCCTCCGGCAGTATAAGTATGCAAAGGACTGGTAGCATTCGAAACAGGACTACCATCTCCAAAATCCCAGGAGTAAGTTGTTGCTCCGGTACTTGTGTTTGTGAATGATACTGCTGTACCGGCGGTGATAGGACTTGCCGGTGAATAAGTATAACTCGCTGTTGGATCCGGAACTACCTGAATCACCAGGTGCTTGATAGTAAACCGAGAAGGGACCCCATTATCTGTTCCCCGAATGTCAATAACATTCATTCCAACATTTGAAGGTAATCCAATCAGCTGGGCAACGATGGTGGCAGTATTACCGGGAATTGCAAGGATTGTTGATAAGCCGGTCATTAAACCCGAGACACTCGGTGTAGTAATCTGTCCGCTTTCAGGTGATAAAAACAACATTGTTACCTGGGCTGTATCTCCGACACAAATTTTAAATGTGTCACACAACGGAGTTGGAGAGAATGCCAACGGAGGAATGTTTGTTCCAATATTACAACCATCCAAAGCAAATGACTGGTTTGAGAGCGACCCGATTCCACTGGTGTCAGGTGGTGGATTGAACACAGTACCTGCAGTATCAAATCTTCCATATTGAATGTATGCAATACCATCTCCTTTGTTAATTCCAACAGAGGCCGGAAAACCGCCGTAACCATTGACTCCACCGGATGCATCTCCGGTTGTCCATTCCATGTTTTTGTAACAAAAGCTAACATTGGTTCCTGCTGATAAAATAGGATCCGAACCATTGGTGATGATCAATTGAAAGGAATTTAATTTATCAGTATGAGAACCAAAATAACCGACGTTCTCCCACTGTACAATCATATGAGTTGGTGTAATCGTATAATACACCAGGCCACTGGCCGCACCTCTTGTATCAACATCGGCCCAAAATGGCGCAACCATTGGATATCCTGCTGCAGGAAATCCTGTTGGACTATATGTGGAATAGGCCTCGCCAAAAGAAACATTCCCGTTGTTGTTAATGAATGCGGTATCAGACTGACGACCATAAAGACAAAATTGAAAGGGAAGAAAAATAGTGTCAGTAGACCAATCATCATTCCTGTAATCCGGAGCAACTCCCGGGCCTCCATTTCCTCCACTTCCATCAAATTGTGCGATGTGCCAGTTGGCATCTCTTGTAGCCCAGCAATCACAAGTTAAAGTACTTGCTTGTTGATTTCCGGAATTGACTGATGAATTTCTATTTGTTGCACCAGGCGTTGTAGAAATCGGAGGAAGTGGTTGTGACTGATAATTGATATAACGTTCGCTGCCGTTAAGCTTACCATCTGATTTATCCTTATTGACCTGATTCATGTCAATGGTGCGGACATCAATTTGTGCAGTTGATTGCCTGCTTGCGAAAACAAATAAGAGCGCCGCAAGGACAGAAACCAAATACTTTCTTTGTGACATGATGTGTGTAGATTTTAGCCGATAATGAATGATTAGGAAAACTAACCCGCAGTGGTTTTCATACGGGTATAGGCCTTCCAAAGTTATAAATTCCAATCGAAGAGTCAAAGTTAAAACCGCTAAAAATCAGGCGAGTTCATCCTGTCCGAAGAATCGGAGCGAGGAACTGTTTTTCCACAACATGGTGGCTTTTGAATAAAAAATCGCAAAGGATTCTGGATTAAAAATCGGTCATTTCGAATTTTGCGGTTCGGATTACCTTTCATTTCAGCTGAAAAAGCGCTTTTTTCTATAAAATCAGACTGAGAATTAACCGGTATGGATTAAAAACAACTATAAAAAGGGCCTGAAATCTACATTGGCCCGAATGCCGGGCAATCCGGACCATTCTTTTTAAACGGCCAGTTGCAGGTGTTGAATTTAAAACCAAAAAAGAAATCAAAACTCTTCACATCAGTCAGGCTGAGCCATTGCAATAAGCGATCGGTTCCGATTACGAAGAATGAATACCGGAGCCCGATTCCGGCGGAGGGCTGTTTGTATTCGAACATGGTAAAATCAGCAGCAGCTTCGAATTTTCTTCGTTCATAACGAATGGAAAGATCCACCTGGTTGCCTCTCGCAACTTGTTTGGGACCAAAATGCAAACGGTTTACCCAGCTTGCATTCGCGTAAACTTTCGGAACAATACAATAATCAAATTGCAAACTAAC
>CAYMMN010000199.1:0-6325 GCA_964391495.1 uncultured Flavobacteriales bacterium
GTGAGTTTCTCTCATCCGAATGAACTCTGAAACACAAGCAAATCCGATGAACTGATTTTTTAACTATACTGAGAAATTCATCGTAATTCATTCGATTCGTCCAATTAAAATTTTAAGATATGTTAATGCACTTTTTTCCATTCATACTTTTTCTTTAAATTCTGAAATAAAATGTAACTTAGCATAACAACATTTTGTTGGTAGCTAATGAAGTTGTTGTAGACCTTCTTTAGAGTACTTTGCCTGTTTAATTTTTCTGTCATTTTGTAATAATTTTGTTGATGTATACACTTTTAAAAAAGAATATTGAAAAGACCGCAGGAAGACCTTTGGCAGAAAAAGAATTTGCCTCTTTCTCGGAATTATTTTTCGTAAAAAATTTCGACAAAAAAATTTATTTAAGTGAACCCGGTGAAATTTGTAATTATATATATTTTGTTCTGAAAGGTTCATGTGTGTCTTACATCACCAATATGAAAGGTGACAAGCATGTGGTGCAGTTCGCCCTGGAAGGCTATTGGATTTCTGATTTGTATAGTTTTTTTTCCGGTAAAGAAGCGATTTTTACACTTGAAACACTTGAGCCCTTAGAGGTTGTGATGTTGAATCACCGGAATTTTATAAAAGCCTGTGACACTATCCCTGTCATGGAGAGATTTTTCAGGATACTTATTCAAAATGCTTATGTATCGCTGCAACATCGTCTCGCCATCACCAACAGCGAAGAAGCGGAAATACGTTACGAAGAATTCGCGAAAAAAAATCCATTACTGATTCAAAGAATACCTCAGTATCTCATCGCTTCCTATCTTGGTATAAAACCACAATCTCTTAGCAGGATCCGTAAGGAAAGAGCACAGAAGAAGTGATTGTTAAGGTTTGTTTTACTCTTGATTTATTAACCTATGTGAATGAAAAAAAATAAAGTTCAGCGGATTTTTGTATCGTCAATTTGAGTGAGTGCAGGACAGATACCGGCTGAAGGATGGAAGAACAAATAAAATGGGTTTTGGATCCATTGCACAGTGAACTGGTTTTTAGAGTGAAGCACCTGATGATTACCAGCATCAAGGGAGAATTCAGAAAATTTGATGTTGTTCTTTCTTCCAATGGCTCTGATTTTAATAATGCTTCCGTAAATGCATTGATTGATGCGGATTCTGTCTTTACAAATAATGACGAAAGAGACGGCCACTTGCGAAGCGCGGATTTTTTTGATGCCCAAAATTTCAAGCAATTGAAATTCAATGGAACTTCTTTTGAGAAATTGGATGATGAGAATTATAAATTGAATGGTTTATTAACGATTAAAGGTATCAGCAGGAAAGTATTCCTTGAAGTAGAATTTGGAGGAATAAAAATTGACCCGGACGGGAATGAAAAAGCAGGTTTTTCTGTGAATGGAAAAATTAACCGTCGGGATTGGGGATTAAACTGGAATGCCGCTCTTCAAGCCGGCGGTGTTTTGGTGAGCGATGATGTGAAAATGAATGCGGAATTGCAATTCATTAAAATGGCTTAAATTGGAGTGAGTGGGGGTTTTATTGTTAGGCTGTTAGAGGGCTGCGAACTCTAACAGCCTTTTTTATTTTCCAAACAATTCCCTTTTTATTCACCCCCGGTTCGCTCTCTCAATATGTATTGCTTTAAGCTTCTCAGTGCCGGATTGTTATCGGGACAGTACGAATCATCTGATGCTCTTCTTCAATACAAAGAAAATAAATCCCGTTTGTTAAATCCGCTAGATTCAATTCGGTATTCTGATTGGAATGAATGGCAGGGACACTGATCCTTTGCCCTATGGCTGAAAATACATTCACCTCATATTTGTTTTCCGATTCATTTTGTACGATGAGCTTTTCATTCGCGGGGTTTGGGTAAATTGTGTAATCTTTACCGGGATTCATTTTCACACTCACAGGATCTGAAATACTTGTTTTCCCGTCATAATCGGTTTGTTTCAATCGATAATAAGAGATGCCATTAAACGGATGAGGGTCTGTATTCTCGTAAAATAAATTTGAACTTGAATTTCCTGAGCCTTGTACCATTAAGATTCCGCTCCATGAGATACCATCAGGAGAACGCTCCACTGTAAAATAATCATTGTTTGTTTCAGAGGCAGTTTGCCAATTGAGCTTGACCTGTCTGTTTTCAGGCACGGCATTAAAACTAACAAGTTCAATCGGCAAGCCTCCCGGATCATTCATCCCGAAACCAAATGCATTTGCAGCGGAATTGGCGCCGGCTCTACCATAATGACAACCGGGAGCCAATCCCGGACAACAGCCGGAATTCACATAACCGTTAAATGGCGCCCCGCATCCGTCGGTGGCAAAAATGATGTGTATGTTTGTTCCGGTAGGATTATTTGAAATAGGAGTGATATTGAAACAGAATTTGTATTCCAGGCAAGAGTTTGGCGAGCCGTCAAAATCACCGCGCCCTGTAGAACCTGCATCATAAAATGAATAGATCACAGGGTTGGTAAAGTTGAGTTTTACCCAAAACCCACTATTGTAATTGCCCGGAATGCTTTCAGGTACTACAATATTTGTCAGATCACTTCCAAAAAGAAATGAAACGCTGCGGATTCCTTCATCTCCTGTGGTATTTGCAAAATATGTTGAAATGCAAAGATCGCCTGGAGTGTTCAATGGAGAAAGTGTCATGGGATTCGTCTGGAAAATATTATTATACTGAACAGTATAGAATGGTTTTGCAGGAGTAAAGAAAGGAGATGCGCAGCTATTTGTGTCAAACTGAAGATTCCCCTGGGTGTTCGGATGATTTATATAGCTTGAACTCGTATCCGCTCCGAAGGAGATATCATAGGTGACTGCCTGAGGGCAATCCATCCACAAGTAATAGGTGGTTCTTCCCCCGACACTATAACTGAATGAACTTGTACTCCCATAATATTGAGTGTACCCTGTGTTATTGGTGCAACTATCTGGCACCAGAGTGGATTTCAAGAACTGTGTTGGATGCGCAACAGTGACATGAATCAAAATCGTGGTTATTGGGACTGTAATTTTATAGACGACATCTTCTCCAATTTGATTGTAACCTGCTGGAGCATCATCACCCATGCCAACATTGCTTTGATTTAACAGTGTTGTATCCGGACAAAGATGGATTTCCGCCGGGTTATTACAATCAGCTTGCGCTGTTACAAAATCTGACGCGGATAGAAAGAGAAGAATAGAACAAAATAAGTTTTTCATGGTAGCGGATATTAGAAAGTGAAAATGCTACTGAGACTAAATCAAAAATCAAAATGAAATTACCTGTTTGTTTTCTTCCTGAATGCTCATTTTGACCAACGGATGAGAACCGGTAGTGAATACAGGAAAACTATTCGTCAATAATTGAAAGAGGATTGTAAAAGGAGTAATTGATGAATAATACCCGTATTCGAATAGCTTGTCAGGGAGGAAAAATCAGATTATGTTAAATGTTATTGATGAATTGAAGAAAAGAATGTAAATATTCGTCAATGAAAAAATCAGAATCCCTTTAGTTTTTTTAAATTACAATGAAGCCAGTTGTCTGCAGGATAATTCACGTGCTTATTAATAGTGTGAATAGAGTAGGCCTGTCTGGATCGCCCGCTGGTATTGGGTTTGCTATAATGTGGAAGTAATCCGTGCAATACAATGCAGGTTCCTTTTTTTACTTCCAAAGGAATCATTCCTTCAATAGAGAATTCTTCCGGATCAAGCATGAGCATTTCTGTACCTCCTTCTTCCTTCCGACGAAATCTCGATCTCAGGGATGTTTTATGACCACCGGGTTTTGCCCACAAACAACCATTCTCAATTGTCGCGTCTTCAAGCACAAACCAAAAACCAATGCAACTGTCAGGTTCAGTATACAGAAAAGTTGAATCCTGATGCACATCCACCACACCGCCAATCCTGGCATGTTTGAAGATAACCATACTCTGGATGATCACGTAATCCTGCATTCCCAATTCTTCCGCTAATTTTTTCAATTGAGGTGATCGTGAAAAAGAATTAAACACCGGATCCAGATCATGCATCGCATGCCCGATTTTGTTCAGGGATTTGTATATATCTGTTTTGAGTTTTTTGTCATTATCAAAGGCGTCCTTTTCAAAGAAAAAAGAAATATTTTCTCCTGAATTCAGAAAATAATTATCGGTGGATGCGGATTGGTTGGTGGTTTGAAAAACGGAAGGATGACCTTCTAAGTTATAATTTCTCGATAACAACTCAGCGCGCTGCATCAATGCATCACATTCTTCAGGAGTATTAAAATCTTTCAGTACTAAAAAACCGTCCTGCTGAAATTTTGTCAAAAGTGATTCCATGAATTAAAGAAACTAAATAAAAATTCAGATTGATTTATAGTTCACCATCCTCCAGGCTGTCGTCATAATTCTCGTCCATGTGATGTTCTGAATTCCGAAGCAAACTGGCCTTAAGTTTTCGTTTGTAGTCTTCCTGCAGCCACTTCACATAACTTTCGGAAGTTTTGCTAAGACAATGAGTAAACACCCGTACACGGTATTCAATCTCTTCGCGGAGCAGATCGGAAAGCGAAACAGCTTCTTCGAGATCATTACTGTTTTCCTGGCAAATACGAATATGTTGTTCGATCGAACGTTCGATCACCACTTTTGGACGCAGACCATCCTTCATCACACGCTGATGTTCTGCTTTGATATCAAAATCGATATTTTCAGATTTACTGAACCTCGCCCGCAATTCATCCGGCATCACATATTTGTAATGTCTTTCAATTTCTTCGTCACTCCAGAGTCCGGCAAGATATGCTTCAGGATTCCTGAAGATGCGATGCCAGTCGACTTCAGCATCCCATAATCCAAAACGACTCAGGTTATTTCCAAGATCTATGACGGTAAATTCGGTTTTGTTTGGAAGTACGCGTGAGCCACGACCAATCATCTGAAAATAAAGGGTGAGTGATTTGGTCGCTCTGTTCAGGATAATGCTCTCGACAGTCGGTTCGTCAAAACCTGTTGTGAGGATACTCACCGAAGTTAAAATCGCGTCCGGTTTTTCGCGGAACCACTGCAAAATTTCTCTTCGTTCCTTTGGTGTATGTGTGTTGTCAAGATGCCTGATTTTAAAACCGGCTTCATGAAATGTCGCGTAAACATATTGAGAGGTCGCGATACCGTTATTGAAGATCAGAGTCTTTTTACCCAGACTTTGTTCTTTGTATGCACTGAGCAGTTTATCCTGCATCGCGTGATTGTTGTACAAGCGCTCGGAAGAACTTACGGTATAATCTCCGTTCATTCCAACTTTCAATGATGTCAGTCCGACATGGTAACTGTATGTAGTAGCTTTGGCGAGAAAGCCCATTTGAATGAGGGAAGAAATGGATTCGCCTACAATGAGCTCGTCGTAATTGTCCTTCATCGGAAGATTGATGTTGGAACTTAAAGGCGTCGCTGTCACTCCAAGAATGACGCCCTTTTCATAAAACTTGAACAGCTTTCCGAATGAATTGTAATGTGCCTCATCCACAATCATCAGTCCGATATTGTCGAGGTCAAGAATTTTATCGCGCAATCGGTTGTTAAGGGTTTCCACCATCGCGACAAAACACATAAATTCATTCGGCACAGGTAATTCTTTTACTTCCCGGCTGATGATCATGTTGGTGACTCCAAATTCATTCAGCATCTGATGCGTTTGTCCGCATAACTCTACACGATGGGTCAGGATCAGAACCTTTTTGCCGGTCTCCGCGATGTATCTTCTTGCGATTTCAGAAAAAATAACCGTTTTGCCACCACCGGTTGGGAGTTGGTACAAAAGGTTGTGCCTGACAGGATGGTCCTTTAGCCTCTTGAAAATTTCTTCAATAGCTTTTTCCTGATAAGCATACAATTGCTTACCGAAGTACTTTTCGGGTGCTTCTATCGGTTCCTGGCCTTGCAAAATGAGGGAAATCGGGCTTTCTGAAATTCCCGTAAAGATAGTCAATCAAAAGAGATTGTCCGAAACCCCAAGGCTCATTCTGTAGCTCGCAGCAAACGGTTTGTTTTCCGCAAAATGAGCCTGTAAACAAAAACAATGAGCAGTAGCAGAATGATAATACTCCATTTTTCAGCCAGGAAAACCAGGATGTTTTCCAGGATCACCCATCCTGATGCAAAACCTGCCATGATCCTGCTGCCCAGACCCGGTTTGAAAGCTTCGATGTTCTTATCATTCGCAATCAATACTCTACGCAATACCTGTCTTTGGTAAATTGACAAATTGATGGTGCTGTAATTCACGCGGTCCTCCAGAGAGAGATTGTTTAACAATGCTTCATCGGCCTC
>CAYMMN010000200.1:0-6324 GCA_964391495.1 uncultured Flavobacteriales bacterium
AAAGAAAGTGAGATTGCAAATTGTGCCGGAATTGCTTTGGAAGAATGTATTTCGCTTCTCAAACAGCTGAGCCAGTTGAGAATCTTTAATTATATCGAATCAAAAGATACACCGGAGATTACTTTTACTGAAGAGAGATTGGACCTGAAAGATCTGCATATTGACAGGGAAAATCTTGCAGATCGAAAAAAGAGATACATGTTCCGGCAGAAGGCCATGCTTAATTATGCTTCTTCTACGGATAAATGCAGGAGTGTGTTATTGCTGAATTATTTTGGAGAAGAATCACGATCCAGATGCGGTGTATGCGATATCTGCCTGCAGCGAAATAAAATCGGTGTCAGTGATCTCGAGTTTGAATCCATTTCTGAAAAAATAAAACATTTTTTATCAAAAGGCAATGCTCCCCTCGAAGAGGTTGTAGGCACTATACAGGATTTTCGTGAAGATCAGGCGCTGAAGGTAATCGAATGGATGATTGATAATTCCAGAATAAAATATGCTCGTGGAAATGAACTGGAATGGATACACGATTCAGTGTCATGATGAATTCCAACTCATGCAAATAATATTTACTGGTTCATGAAACTGGATCTTGATTTCTATATGAGAAAGGATGTGGTGAAGATTGCCAGAAAATTGCTTGGCAAATCTTTGTTCACCAGGTTTGACGGGAAATTAACCGGCGGCATTATCACCGAA
The DNA here is from genome assembly GCA_964391495.1 of uncultured Flavobacteriales bacterium. GTDB lineage: Bacteria > Bacteroidota > Bacteroidia > AKYH767-A > 2013-40CM-41-45 > JADKJP01. Next base: position 703 of record CAYMMN010000200.1, read on the forward strand.
ACTGAAGCTTACGCGGGTGTTACTGACCGTGCTTCTCACGCATTCGGAGGCCGTAGAACGGCTCGAACCGAGATCATGTACATGCAAGGTGGAACTGCCTATGTTTATTTGTGCTATGGAGTTCATTCGCTCTTCAATGTTGTCACCAATATTGAAGGTGTACCTCATGCGGTGCTGATCAGGGCAATTTTTCCGACAACAGGATTGGATACCATTCGGGCCAGACGAAATTCAGGAAACAAAGCGTTACAGAAAATATGCGCCGGCCCCGGGACCGTTTCGTCCGGATTGGGTATTCACTATTCACATACCGGAATCAGCCTGCTTGATAATAAAATCTGGATTGAGGACAAGCAGGTGGACATTGATGAAAAACAGATCATTACAGGACCACGTGTAGGCGTAGATTATGCCGGAAAGGATGCCCTTCTACCCTATCGATTTATTCTGAAAGAAGGTTTTCCTATTGAGTAATTTTTCTTCTCGATTTTTTCCGGTTTCTTTGCCGGATATGAATAATTTTCCCAAGATCATACTTCATCCCAAAAAGGAAAGATCGCTGATGTTGTTTCATCCCTGGTTATTTTCAGGCGCTGTGAAAAAGACAGAAGGTGAAATTGCGGAAGGAGATATCGTTGAAATTTTTTCATCGGATAACAGATATCTCGCGACCGGACATTATCATGAGGGATCCATCAAAGCCCGCATCTTTGCTTTTGACCGGACAGACGCGCAATTGCCTTTCTGGAGGGAAAAACTCGCAGCGGCTTATGCAGTTCGTGAGCGTCTGGGTCTTGTGAACAATGAAAAAACAAACGTTTATCGTCTGGTCCATGCTGAGGGTGACGGAATTCCCGGACTCATCATTGATATCTACGGGAGTGTTGCTGTTATTCAAACGCATACTCTAGGGATGTATCGATTGGTAAGTGTTTTCGCGGAAGCGTTGAAGGATATTTACAAAGGGCGGTTGACTACAATTTATGACAAGAGTGCTGATGCTATGGGTAAGCAGGCAATCAGTATTGATTCGAATCATTTTATTTTTGGAAATGAATCTGAATCTATAGTCAAAGAAAACGGAATTTCATTTTATGTCAATTGGGTAGAAGGTCAAAAGACCGGTTTTTTTATTGACCAAAGAGAGAACCGTGATTTACTCAGACGATATACTGTTGGGAAAAACGTGCTGAATACATTTTCCTATTCCGGTGGTTTCTCCATGTATGCTCTTTCCTCTCCTGCGAAACTGGTACATTCTGTTGACAGTTCAAAGAAAGCCGCGGAATGGGCCATCCGGAATGCTGAATTAAATCAAGTTTCCGGATCACATACCTTTTTTACTGAAGATGTTTTTGATCACCTCAAAGCAAGTGATAAATTTTATGATGTGATTATACTTGATCCACCTGCATTTGCGAAACATTTGAGTTCAGTTGACAAAGCAACCATTGGTTACCGAAATTTAAATACAGAGGGTTTCAAACGTATTGCACCCGGAGGTATATTGTTTACATTTTCATGTTCGCAGGTGATTGATAAAAACCTTCTCCGGAAAATTGTTTTTCAGGCTGCAGCCCAATCCGGTAGGAATGTCAGAATCCTTCATCAGTTATCACAAGGTCCTGATCACCCGATTTCAATTTACCATCCGGAAGGCGAGTATCTCAAGGGATTGGTATTGCTTGTTGATTGATTCACTAACTGAGTTAATAATTGTTAAGATTGAAAATGTTCATATTTGAAGTAGAATAATTTTTCAACCTGCTTAAAGGTTGACGGGTCTCTCTTAATTTTGCCCTCTGATTCCATATGCAGGTACAAACTTCCTATCGAGACATTTTAAAAATGGCTTATCCGGTGATTATCGGGTCACTGGCCACAACCCTTTTGAACATCACTGACACCGCCTTTTTAGGTCGGGTTGGTGAAGTCGAACTGGGCGCCTCAGCTGTGGGAGGTGTTTTGTATTTCGTATTTGTCATGATTGGCATTTCAATTGGAATCGGTGCTCAGATTTTAATTGCCAGAAGAGCGGGAGAAAAAAAGGAAAGCGAGATTGGTGAAATTTTTGACAACAGCTTGTATATCCTGTTTGGATTAAGTCTGGTCTTGTTCGTTATTCTGGAATTTTTGTCACCACTTTTGCTTCGACTCATTCTGGATTCTGAACCAATTATAGATGCAAGCATCCGGTTTTTGCATTACAGGGCGTATGGAATTTTCTTTATCATGCTGGCCACTGTATTTCGCTCCTTTTATGTTGGTATCGCACAGCCAAGAGTTTATGGGATCTATTCCTTTATCATGGCATTGGTGAACATTTTACTTGGGTACTTGTTGATTTTTGGGAATTGGGGTTTCCCTAAAATGGGAATTGAAGGAGCAGGCCTGGCTTCCACTATTTCCGAGCTGATCGCTTTGATTTATATCTTCGGTTATACAGCAGTGAAAAGAGGGATCAAACAATTTCAATTGTTTCGATTCAGGAGAATTGACTGGCAACTGATTTCCGGTATCATGAATCTGTCGGCTCCATTGGTTGTACAGAATTTATTATCCATGGGAGCGTGGTTTGTGTTTTTTATTTTCATAGAAAAGATAGGTGCGCACGAACTTGCAATCTCCAATATTGTCAGAGGTGCCTACATGGTGGCGATGACTCCCATCTGGGGTTTTTCCATCGCCGCAAACAGTATGGTCAGCAATATCATTGGACAGGGAAAAAGCGATGAAGTGATCTTACTTTTGAACAGGATTATTAAACTGGCACTACTGGTAACCGGAATTATGGCCCTGATTAACGCTTCCATACCACGTTTGATACTCCGCATATTTACTGTTGATGAAATCCTCATACAGGATTCCTTAGGCTCGTATTATGTGGTTATTTTTGCCATGTTATTTTTTGCGTTCGCGATTGTGTGCATCAGTGCAGTGAGTGGTACCGGTGCTACTCGTGCCGCTTTGTATATTGAAATCGCGGCAATTCTGATTTACATGATTTACAATTATGTGATCACATTTTTGTTCCATGGAACCGTAGAAATGGTATGGATTTCAGAAATCATTTATTGGATCTTCACCGGGATTGCCTCCTATATTTTCCTCAGGAGTTTACGCTGGAAAAAAATTGTGATTTAATCTCTAACTACTTAAATCATGCACCCTCTCCCCCGAATCATCTTTTATGGAACACCGGAATTTGCTGTACCGAGTCTGGATATACTGGTACAAAATGGTTTACCGGTTGTTGCCGTTGTCACCGCGCCAGATAAACCTGCAGGACGCGGACAAAAAATTCTGCATTCCGCAGTGAAACAATATGCGCTCACGAAGAATATCCCGGTACTACAGCCACCGAATTTGAAAGATCCGGCATTTCTTGAAGACCTTGAAAGAATTGCACCTGATTTGCAGATTGTCGTAGCTTTTCGAATGATGCCTGAGAAAGTCTGGAAACTTCCAACTCTGGGAACTTTTAATTTACACGCGTCACTTCTTCCGCAATACCGTGGTGCGGCCCCGATCAATTGGGCAATTATTAATGGAGAAAAAGAAACCGGAATCACCACTTTTTTTCTACAACAGGAAATCGATACCGGAAAGATAATTTTCCAGGAAAAAGTAGAAATCACCGCCGAGGATACAGCGGGTACCTTACATGATAAATTAATGCAAGCCGGTTCGTCATTGGTTCTTAAAACTGTTGAGTCGATTGTGGATAAAAAGATCCATCCGATTGATCAAAATGCAATGGTAACCGGAGCATCCTTAAAAAATGCGCCCAAGCTGAACAGTGAAAATACCAGAGTGGATATTCATCATACTGCAGAAGAAATACATAATTTGATTCGGGGACTTTCTCCATATCCTGCCGCGCATGCCGAATTATTTAATCCCTCGAGCGGGGTTAGCTTTAAAGTTAAAATTTACAAAAGCGCTTTTGAACCTATGGCTCATGATAAACGTGCAGGCACCATTGAAACGGATAATAAATCCTTCCTGAAAATTTATTTGCGAAAAGGAATTGTCCAGATACTGGAACTGCAATTATCAGGAAGAAACCGTGTTCCGGTCAGAGATTTTCTGAATGGTTTCAAACTGGAAGGGGTTTGGCAATTGAAATAGGATTTTTTTTATTTCGGATCATTTCCAAAACTGAAGAGTATTCGAAACGTTATTTTGATAGTAAATTAAGCTGTCGCTTTTGTTGATAAATACATCCATTCTATTCAGTCTTTCTCGTTTGTAAAACTGAATTTTGCATCAATGAAAAAAGTGGTGGTTTTTACCGGTTCGGGCATCAGCGCTGAAAGTGGCATAAAGACATTTCGCGATCATGACGGATTATGGGAGAATTACAAAATTGAAGAAGTAGCAACCCCGGAAGCCTGGGCCCGTAATCCTGCAAAGGTTCTGGATTTTTATAACATGAGGCGAAAGGAAGTGCTGCAAGTTCAGCCGAATCCTGCACACTTAGCAATAGTTAAACTGGAACAAGCCTTTGATGTGGAAGTCATCACCCAGAATATCGATGATTTGCACGAAAGAGCCGGATCAGGTAAGGTATTGCATTTACACGGGGAAATTCTGAAAGCCAGAAGTTCAGTTGACGAGAGAATAATTGTTCCTGTACAAGGCTGGAAAATGGAACATGGGGCTCTTTGTCCAAAAGGATCTCCATTAAGGCCACACATCGTCTGGTTTGGGGAAATGGTCCCTTTACTTTCTGCTGCCGCAGAAATTGTGAGTCAGGCAGACATCTTCATTGTCGTAGGAACATCCCTGGCAGTTTATCCGGCAGCCGGATTAGTCGATTACGCTCCATATGACAGCGAAAAGTATCTGGTGGACCCCAATGAGTCAGTTTATGTAAAAGGTGTCCATATCATTCGGGAAAAGGCCGGAACAGGTCTCCCGAAACTGGTTGATCAATTACTTCAGGATCATTCCAGGTAAAAGAGTTCACGAGTTTAGCTCTAATTGAATTTAACAAGAGCACATTAAAGATTGAATATCAGTTCATAATAAAAGTTATATAATCCAATAATCCATGTCAATGAGCGATCCATTTTTCGATTCCGAGTTTTTTAAATGGGTGGTGTTACCGATCATTATTTTTTTCGCAAGGATGGCGGATGTGAGTCTGGGTACACTCAGAAATGTCTTTATATCCAAGGGATTTAGAAATATTGTGCCCATTATTGGCTTTTTTGAAGTACTGATCTGGCTGGTTTCCATCCGTCAGGTGATGCGTCACCTGGATAATCCACTCTGCTATGTTGGTTTTGCAGGAGGCTTTGCTGCAGGAACTTATGTAGGTTTATTCATCGAAAGAAAACTTGCATTAGGAATGCAGGTATTGCGCATCATAACCAATCAGAACTGGCAGGAACTGGTAAATGCATTACAGCTTCAGAATGTCGGGGTGACAATTATGGACGGCCATGGCTCCAAAGGACCGGTTAAGATCATTTTTACCATCATTAAAAGGAAGGATTTGAATTTGGTCAGACAAGTAATTAGGGATCACAATCCGAATGCTTTCTATTCGATTGAGGACATCCGGGTAGCCAATCAGGGGGAAAAAAAAAAAAAATCGACTGTTAATAATACTAT
>CAYMMN010000201.1:0-6284 GCA_964391495.1 uncultured Flavobacteriales bacterium
AACTTTTACACATCGACAAGTAATGCACCGCATCAAGCAGATTGGTCTTACCTTCCCCATTGCCACCGGTGAAGGCATTTGCAAAAGGATCCAGGAAAAGTTCCGCTTCAGGGTAATTTCTGAAGTTAATAAGGGACAGTTTTTGAAGAAACATGGGTGTTTGCGAAGGTACACAGGAACCCTGAAAGATGCACCTTTATAGGGTATGAAAAACAAAAACCTTGAAATTCCACTCAATTAACCATATCCTGTGAATAACTCTGATTTCAGAAAATTGAAATTCGCCGTAATTTCTTATCTTTGATGAAAGCAATCTCTTCAAGGAGAACTAACCCTTTTGCATGGAAGAAGAATTTCTGAATCCGCGCGACGAAAATAGTCTGGTTCGTCATTCCATAGAACGGTACGAGCAAATGATTCGCAACAAAGATGCTTACTTCTTTGATGTTGAAGCGTTTTTAAGTATCATCGACTATTACATCGAACGTAACGATCCGGTGAAGGCTCTGCAGGTTGTAGAATTCGGACAATCGCAGCATCCTGCCTCCGTTGAGTTTCTTTTGAGGGAAGCACAGTTACTGGCAATGGTGGATCGTTATTCCGAAGCGCTTAGTATTCTTGATAAAGCGGAACAGATCACTCCTACTGACCCGGATTTATTCATGATCCGCGGAAGTATCTATTCTCAACAACAAAAATTCGAGCTAGCGATTGAGAATTTCAACAAGGCTATTCCTCTTGCTGATGAATTGGATTTGTTGTATTTGAATCTTGCTTACGTATACGAAAGCTGGGGCGACTACGACAAGGCACTCACATATCTGACACTTTGCCTGGAAGACAATCCGGAAAATGAAGTGGCGATGTATGAGCTGGCTTTCTGTTTTGAATTCACGGAGCGTTTTCAGGACAGTATTGATTTCTATCTGAAATTCATCGACAAGCAGCCCTATTCATTTCCAGCCTGGTACAATCTTGGAAATGTGTACAACAGGATGCATCGTTTTGATGATGCTTTAAATGCTTACGATTATTGTCTGGTTATCAAAGATGATTTTTCATCAGCATATTTCAATAAAGGAAATACACTTGCGAATCTTTCCCGCTATAACGATGCTATTGAATGTTATAAAAAGACATTTGAATTCGAAGCACCGGACGCACTCACCTATTACAACATCGGGGAATGCTATGAGCAACTGGAAGATCTGCATCGTGCAAGGGAATATTACAAAAAGGCAACAAAGCTTGATCCTAATCTTGCGGAAGCATGGCTCGGTATAGGAATTACTTTACAAAACGAAGAACGTTGGTTTGAAGCGACCCGATATATCAAAAAAGCGCTTGAACTTGACGAACACAATGCCGAATTCTGGTTCGCCCTTGGTGATGCAGAATACCACATGGAGAATTACGGTGCTGCGGAACAAGCCTATCAAAAAGTGCTCGATCTGGAACCGGAAAACCATGATATCTGGCTGGAGTATTCTCACCTGCTGATGGTTGATAACCGTGCGAAAGAAGCTCTTGAACTTATTGAAAACGGACTCATCTACCATCCTGATGATGCTGAGATCCTGTACCGTATGGCTTGTTATCATTACAGCATGGGAAACATCCGCGAATCTTATCAGACACTTGAATCAGCTCTCGATAAAAATCCACACCTTTGCCACACCATTTTTGAATATGCACCGGTCATGGAAAATGACCACAATGTGCTGGAGTTGATTGATCATTACAAAAACAGAATATGAATTTTATCCTGGACCAGGTACCGCAGCGGACAGCTAAGCCCCGTGAGCATGGTTTAACCATGATTATGGACAAAGGACTCGGCGTTCGTCAAACAGAAGATTTTATTGAATCAGCAGCTGAATTCATTGATATTGTAAAACTTGGATTTGGAAGCTCAATGATCACTCCAAATCTTGAAAAGAAAATAGATGTTTACCGCGCGGCAGGAATTCCGGTCTATCTCGGTGGAACCCTTCTCGAAGCATTCATTATTCGCAATAAGTTCGAGGATTACCTGCGTCTCATTGAAAAACTGAAATTAAAACATGCCGAAGTCAGTGATGGAAGTATTTCCCTTCCTCATTCGAAGAAACTTGAATATATCCGTCAACTTGCTAAACACGTTACGGTCATCACGGAAGTTGGCTCTAAAGAAGAAGGTATAATCATTCATCCGAACAAGTGGATTGAAATGATTGAAAGCGAAGTTCAGGCCGGTGCCTGGAAAGTCATCGCGGAAGCAAGAGAGAGCGGTACTGTTGGTATATATCGCCCTAGTGGAAAAGCTCACGTTGTCCTGATCAATAAAATCATCTCCAGGATTCCACCTGAGAAAATGATCTGGGAAGCTCCGAATAAAGGCGGACAAACCTATTTTATCAAACTTCTGGGTGCGAATGTGAATCTCGGTAATATCGCACCGAATGAAGTGATTGCTGTAGAAGCATTACGGATTGGCTTACGTAGCGATACGTTTTTCCAGTATCTGGATGTGAAGTCCTAAAAGCAATCAGGAAAACTGAATAACGTTTTCTATACTTCTCTGTTTCCCCCGACTGTCACTCAACTGATGCCCACAATTACATTCCGTCTGCTTATTTATTCCGGAATTTTCTGTCTGCTCACAACCATGAGCGGTTGCTTCAGTACTTTACCTGTAGAGATCCGAAAAATTGATCAGCTAGCTGTAAGTTCTGCCGGAAACCAGGCGGATGTCAGCTTCAATATAATGCTTCACAATCCGAACAACTGGGGATTCAGGATTGTAAAGATTCAGACCGAATTGAGTATCGATCAGAAGAAACTGGGAACAGTTACATTGCCCGACAACCTTCGCATCAGGAAAAACGCGGATGTGGCACTTCCGATACACATCGGAACCACTACTCAGGAATTGCTGACTATTCTCCCCGGCAGTCTGGCTGCGCTCTTTGGTTCAAGCAGCATGGAATCTGTAGTGAAAGGGAATATCACATTTGGGAAATTTATTTTCAGAAAGAAATATCCGTTCGAATTAAAGCAAAAGATAGACAGCAAAACTTTGCAAAAAATATTCTGAAACTTCTTTTCCGTTTTTCAGGATCCGGTGAGTAATTATTCAGAATGCCATTCAATATGACTCAGGAATCAGATTCCCTAAAATTAATTTCCAACTGGATCCAAAGACTGGATGAGATTTCAGAAAAGGTAAATTCAGAATTTTCGGGTTTAAATGCTGCGCAAATGAATTGGAAGGTGAGTCAGAATAACTGGAGCATCGGACAATGTCTTTCACATCTGATTGTATCGAATGAAAAATATTTTCCGATACTGGATATTTTAATTACAGGAAAATACAAAACCAGCTTCTGGCAAAAGATCAATCCACTTTCTTCCTACACCGGTAGAAAAATGGCAGAATCACTGGGACCGAAAATTATTAAGCCGTTCATAGCACCAAAATTATTTGACCCGGGAAAATCCGCTGTGCGTTCTGGAATTGTCGCGGATTTTATCAAGCATCAGAACCAATTAAAAATCAAAATCAACAGTTTGAAAAATCTGGATTTTCAAAAAACAATTGTATCCTCTCCTGTTGCACCGTTGATTACATTTCCTTTGAAAGATTGTATTGAAATTCTTGTAGGTCACGAAGAAAGACATTTTGCGCAAGCACTTAAAGTAAAAGAGAATCCGGGGCTTTCTGCTCTGTGACGGGAACCGGATCAATTATTTTCTTCCAACGAATCTTCCATTTTTTTTCTCAAAAAAAATCCCCCCGGATTAACGGGAGGACCTTCTGTTTAACCAATCAAGCTACACTACCAAGAATTTGCTGTGATGGTATCCTGCGACCCAGCAGGAATTTTTGTATGGAAATTATTTACCATTATTCCACAATAATTTTTTTCGAAATACTTTTATCGCCTTGTATTATTTTTAGAAGGTAGTTTCCTTTTCCTTTATCCGAAATATCAATCTGATTGGAATATTCACCGGAAAATTTCTTCAGAGATTCGTGAAAGACTTCCTTACCATTCGGATCGAAAATTCTAACATCAGTATCACCTTCCGTGTTCAGATAAAAATCGAGATCAAATTTTCCGTGGTTTGGATTTGGATAATAGCGCAGGTGTCGTAAGGATTCCTTTTCGAAAGAGGACACTTTTTCCGGACTGTTATTTTCTAATGGCTGTGAACGCTTGAAAACAAATGCCTTTTGTCCGTTTTTCCCGATGATTTCCTTTTCAAAAACCGGTGCATTTTCTCCCTCATCGCCAAAGAAGATGAGATGGTCTTCATCATCCAGACTATCGATTCCATCAAACTGATCTTCTATAGATCCGGAAGGATGCTTAAAATGAAAGTCATTTCCGTTGTGAAATGAAAAGTCCATCCTGCTCGGAAAATCAGGCGGAACCGGAATTTCCGGTAATTCCGGCATTTCAAAATCAAAAGCGAAATTATTGGTATCAGAAGAATTCACCTCGATGTGAATATTGTGCAGTTCTTTACAGGCTTTTTCCAATTCCGCTTTAGCTTCTCTCATTGAATTTTCAACCTCTTTCTCAATTTCGTCCTGTTCTTCCTTACTAAGTGTTGCACCATCAAAACGCATAACAACTTCTTTCTTCTTCCGTGCATCATTTTTTGCAAGAGGTGCATCCGGAGGAGTAGGAATTTTCATAGATATATTGTACTTTTCCTCCAATTGTTCGAGCAATAATTCAATGGCTTCCGGATCAGAAGTACTGAGCGAAGTATCAATGCGCGTTGTTATACCATTTTCTTTTTTTGTGATCTTTATTGAAACAGAATTCTTGTCTTTCCTGCTCTTTTGAGACTGAGGATCCTGAGCAATAGCTAGTGAAACACCGAGTAAGATCACAGCAGAAACCAGTGCTATCCAGGCCAGAAGTTCTTTCGGATGTCTTGTCATTTTTGTGAGATTTAATTTGAACGTGTACCAAAAGTAATGTCATGATAGTATCATGGCCGTTAAAAGCGGGTTAATCACTGTTAATATTTGGTTAAAATCGACAGTCAAGTGTTAAGGCTCTGTATTTTTGCAGCAATATGAATAAGAACAGGATCCGGTGGATAATCGCACTCATGAGTATCGCCTTGCTTGGTATCATCACCCTGCAGGTTTACTGGATCATGCATGATATTCAGCTGAAAGAGCAACAATTTGAACAAACGGTAACTCAAGCTATGAGTGCCATTGTTGACAGGATAGAAACCAATGAAGCCATGACTATCCTGCACGACCGCATTTTCGACATCGATCCAGCCAAGATCAGCAGGATGATGATGAATGATACCGTTGAAAGTATGGATCAGGAGGAACCTATTCCAATCACAATAACGGACACCAGCATTGAAATACCCGATATGCCGATGAGTCCGCCACCTCCTATTTGGGAAGATCTGGACAATGCGGATATCAACATTGAATTTCACCGTCCGGGCAGCAATCAGACATTCCTCCGTTTACAGCGTAGGAATTTTGTGCATACAGACTCAATTTCGCAACATACCTTCAGATCATCGCGGATCATGCGTTTCTATGGCGACTCAGCTGAGGTGATCATCAAGCAAAATGAAGAGAAAATCAAGGCCAGGCTGGAAAAGTTAAATCAAGTCATGCACAAAATGGCTGTTGAATTTGCAGGTCAGGATGACGATATACGAAAACGTATTAATCCAAAAAACCTTGATTCACTTGTAAGTTACGAATTAAAAAACCGTGGTCTGGATATTGATTATAATTTTGGCGTTTTAAATGGGGAAAGTAATGCATTTGTATTAACTAAAAATTCATCTCAGACTGACGATCTTGTCAACTCTAAATACCGGACTTTATTGTTCCCGAATGACATTGTTGCAAAACCGGATTTTCTTGTCCTGAATTTTCCGAATACAATTGAATACCTTCTGGCCAGCATGTGGCTGATGCTCATCAGTTCCAGCCTCTTTACGCTCATCATCCTGTTTGGATTTGCCTATACTATACAGGTTATTTTCAAGCAGAAAAAGTTGTCGGACATCAAAACCGATTTTATCAACAACATGACCCACGAATTCAAAACACCTATTGCAACGATTTCATTGGCAGTGGATTCAATCAAGGATCCAAGGGTTGTAGCGAATCCGGAAAAGATGAATTATTTCACCCGAATCATCAGGGAAGAAAATAAGAGAATGAATGTGCAGGTTGAGCATGTATTGCAGATGGCCCAACTTGAAAAGGGAGAACTGAATATACGTCATGAACCTGTTAATGT
>CAYMMN010000202.1:0-6266 GCA_964391495.1 uncultured Flavobacteriales bacterium
ATCGATTCCAACAGTACAACCTTTTACCACACCGTAAGCATTCACTTTTCCATAACCCCAGCGGTTATCCGGTAAACCACTTCCGGTGAAAGCATCTCTGTCAGCGCAGTTGATGATGGCTTCTTTAACTTCATCATAATAAGCTGTGGGGTTTTTCTGGAGATACAATGCCGCGATACCCGCAACAACAGGGGAGGACATCGAAGTCCCACTACTGCGTTTGTGTTTTTTTCCGGCAGCGACTTTTTCGGGTTCAATAGCGGCAAGGAGGTTCAGTTCCGATTGTGTTCCACAGGAGATCAGCCATTCGCCTGTCGCGGTGATGTCAGGTTTGATACGACCGTCACGCGTTGGGCCATGACTGGAGAAACCTGACAGTTGTCCAACGACGAGAGAAGTATCACGTGTAATCGCGTAGTTAGCGTTGGTGTAGAAATTTCTGTTGATATAACTGCCAACGGTTATCACTTTATCACTGCAGGTAAATGAACTTACAATCGTTTGATCTGTATCCGGTTTTTTGTATTTCAGAATTTGTGGATAAGAGACCGTATCGGGAAGGTTATCGAAAACCATGTCGTAACTCCATCCGTCGAGATGTCCTTGTCCTGTACTCATAAAGCGCCACAAATAACGGCTGGTATCCGTAGCGGTGATGTTCGTGATGGAATCCGGTTCAATGAGAAATTCTACAGAGTAATTTCCATTCCAGTATTGATTCAGACTTTGGATAATCCCCAAACGGTTTCCGTTAAGACTTAAAGTATCTGTCGAGAGCACACCGAGGTTGTGCATGACTGTATTGAAAGGTAAACTGTTCAGCGTAGTATAACCGTGATTCACACGATCAATGCCGAGTGAAAACTGTATGTTTTCAAAATCCGCTGAGTCGCCCCAGGCCTGGATGTAAATGCTCTGACTGCTCAATTGTAACCATGTAAAATTAGTATCTGTTCCGGCATCATAACCAAGGTGGAGTGGGGCGGAGCCCGCGTTACCGGCGGAACACACTACTACGTGTCCGGGTTTAGAACTGATCAGGTTGTCGATCGCCTGAGCCTGGATGTCTTTTCCGTCGTGCGAACCAAAGTAAGTTCCAAGACTCACATTGATGACTGCAGGTTCTCCAAGTTCATCCGCACGATCGAAGATGTATTTGATCGCATCCACCAATGAGGAAAGAAATTCATTGTCGGGACGATTCAGATTCATTTTCACAATGATGATATCCGATTTGGGAGCAACACCTTTGTAATTGTTGAGTGCAAGGCCGCTGCCACAGGCAATTCCTGCGACGTGTGAACCATGACTGAATGGACTGTCGTAATGTTGTGTGGACGTATCTATCTGGTTACCTACATATTCTTTTCCATAACCATATGGTTGTGCCTGTGTTGCAGTATCAAAATTGATGATGGCCTGATCCCAGAGAAATTTAATTCGTGTACGTCCGTATTCATCCCTGAAATCAGGATGAGTGTAGTCGATACCTTCATCGATGATTCCAACAACGACACCTTCACCATTGTAATCCTGCGGAAGATTGAATCCCTGCTGTACTTCAGTCACGTGATTGTTCACCAGCATCTGGTTGTTCATCGGCTGAAGTTTCAGATCGTTGTCTTCGATGCGTTGGATTTTTCCGGATGAAGCGAGTTGTGGAATTTTGCTCAGTGGAATTCTGACCGCCGCAATGTCACCGGCAGCGTATTTAAAAACTCCTCCGACAGATTCCGTGAGCGAACGGATTTCGTTCACATCGCCTTTTATAAAAACCGCCACCTGGTGATCAGACTGTCGGGCCTGGCTCAGTTTCTTTTGAAGTGAAAAATTCAGTTTCGAACTTTGCTGTCCTTGTGTGGAGAAAATTAACATCAGCAGAGCGGAAGAAATTGCAAGTAGTTTTTTCATCGGAATGGATACAATCAATGGTGATTCTGGTCTCTTACAGAGCTTATCTTCCAATTGTTGCATTTTCACTCTTAATTTTGTCGTGTTTTCGGGTTATAAAGCATTAATTATTAAACATTTTTGTCGAAATTCGCGGCCGGGTCGCTATAGCTTAGCCCTGAAATTTTAAATCAAAATCACATTAATCTAAATTCTTGGAAATCAAGATAGTGCATAATTTACTCATTTACAGTAAATTGCATTGAATCCTGAAATCCGGAAGAACAAAGACACCTCAATGGCAGACGATAAAAAGATCATCTTTTCGATGGTCGGAGTGAGTAAAATTTATCCTCCGAGTAAACAGGTATTGAAAGACATTTACCTGTCGTTTTATTACGGAGCAAAAATCGGGATCCTTGGTTTGAATGGCGCGGGTAAATCCACCCTCATGAAAATCATTGCCGGTCTTGAAAAATCTTTCAATGGTGAAGTGGTTTTCTCACCGGGATATTCTGTAGGATATCTTTCCCAGGAACCCGATTTCGATCACAGCAAAACTGCCCGTGAGGTGGTGATGGAAGGCGCGCAGAAAGTAGTGGATCTCCTCAAAGAATTCGAAGAGATCAACAACAAGTTCGCTGAGCCAATGGATGATGACGCAATGAACAAACTCATAGCTCGTCAGGGTGAGGTGCAGGACGCGATTGACGCGGCCGGTGGTTGGGAGATCGATAACAAAATTGAAATCGCGATGGACGCTTTACGTTGTCCGGATCCCGAAGCATCTGTTGCAAACTTATCCGGTGGTGAAAAGCGCCGGATCGCTTTGTGTCGTCTCTTGCTTCAGGAGCCTGATGTGTTGTTGCTCGATGAGCCGACGAATCACCTCGATGCGGAATCCGTGTTGTGGCTTGAGCAACATTTGCAACAATACAAAGGAACAGTCATCGCTGTAACACACGACCGTTACTTCCTCGACAATGTTGCCGGCTGGATTCTTGAACTCGATCGTGGAGAAGGAATTCCATGGAAAGGAAATTACTCTTCATGGCTGGAGCAGAAATCAAATCGTTTAGCTCAGGAAGAAAAAACAGAAAGCAAACGTCAGAAAACATTGCAGCGTGAGTTGGAATGGGTGCGGATGTCACCGAAAGGTCGGCATACAAAATCCAAAGCACGTATCGCGGCATATGATAAAATGTTGAATGAAGATGCAAAGGAGAGAGAAGACAAGTTGGAGCTTTTCATTCCACCTGGACCAAGGTTGGGTTCCGTAGTCATCGACTTCGACAATGTCTCCAAATCATTTGGCGACAAAATGTTGTTTGAAAATCTCAGCTTCTCACTTCCACCTGCAGGAATTGTTGGGGTGATCGGACCAAACGGTGCCGGTAAAACTACTTTGTTCAAACTCATCATGGGACAGGAGCAGGCAGATTCAGGTACAGTCAAAATCGGCGACACTGTAAAGATTGCCTACGTGGATCAGTCACACGATGATCTGGTTTCCGGCAAAAGTGTATATGAAATTATTTCCGGTGGAACAGATTCGATGATGGTTGGTGGACGTGCTTTGAACTCACGTGCCTATGTTTCCAAATTTAATTTCAGTGGAACGGATCAGAGCAAAAAGCTTGAAGTACTTTCCGGTGGAGAACGTAACCGCGTGCATCTCGCGATCGCCCTGCGTGAAGGTTCGAATGTGCTGTTGCTTGACGAGCCTACGAACGATATCGACATAAACACACTTCGCGCGCTCGAAGAAGCGATTGAAAACTTTGCCGGTTGTGCTGTGATCATTTCCCACGATCGTTGGTTCCTCGATCGCGTTGCGACACACATCCTCGCCTTTGAAGGTGATTCACAGGTTTATTTCTTCGATGGTAACTTCAGTGAATACGAAGAGAACAAGAAGCAAAGACTTGGAGATACTCAGCCGCATCGGATCAGGTACAAGAATTTAGTGCGATAATTTATTTCGCGCAAAGACGCAGAGGGCGCAAAGAATTATTTCTTTGCGCCCTCTGCGTTTTTGCGCGAAACAATAGCAATTTTTTATTCGGAATTCTGACTCCAGTCATTTGAAAATTTTCGCAAGCGGTCTATTTTAATCAATTAAAATCGACTGAAAATGAAAGTCAATATTATCAGGAATCTGCGACAATTTCTGGTTTGTTTTGTTGCAACATTTTTTTTCGGACTTAATTCTTCTCCAATGAAGGCGCAAACCTGGTCGGATGTTGGTGGCGGTGTTGGTGATTTTGTGAATGCGATGACGGTTTACAACGGAGAGCTCATTGTAGGCGGCCGATTTACAAACGCCGGTGGAGTTCCCGCGAATTATATCGCGGCATGGAACGGGACGAGTTGGCATGCTTTGGGTTCCGGTACCGACGGATGGGTGAATGCGCTCACGGTTTATAATGGTGAACTTATCGCCGGAGGTGGTTTTTCAACAGCAGGAGGAGTAACTGCAAACAATATCGCAAGATGGGATGGAAGTTCATGGCAGGATGTTTCCGGTGGCACCAACGCGCAGGTTGCCGCTCTCACAGTTTACAATAACCAACTCATCGCCGGTGGATACTTTACCGACGCCGAAGGTATAGCCGTGAATTACATCGGCGCCTGGGACAATAACGGCTGGTATCCTTTGGGAAGTGGGATGGGTGGTTCGCAGGGACAAGTGATGACATTGGATGTTTATGCCGGTGAATTGATTGCCGCGGGATTTTTTACAAGCGCTGGGGGAAATCCGGCTAGCCACATCGCGAAATGGAATGGCACTTCGTGGTCAACATTGGGAACAGGAATTACCTGGATCGTATACTCTCTATGCAATTATAATAATACGCTGATTGCCGGAGGATATTACACCAATGCCGGAGGAATCAATGCAAATAGTATCGCGGCCTGGGATGGGTCGTCTTGGTCGGCATTAGGAAGCGGAATGGGAGCAACCGGTGTTGGTTACGATTATGTATTTGGACTTGCAACGTACAATGGAAGTTTGTTTGCCGGTGGCATGTATCTCACTGCCGGAGGTGTAACCGCGAATGGCATCGCGAAGTGGGATGGAAATCAATGGTACGATTTGAATGGAGGCGTGTGGTTTGGAGGAAGCAATGCCTATGGCGTGAACGCTCTTGCGGTGTATGGAAATGAACTTTATGCCGGAGGACTTTTTACCTCCGCCGGAACAGTTGGCGCATCACATATTGCGAGGTGGTCAGAACCGCTTGTCGGTACAAGCGAATCGGGTAGTGCAAGCAAAGAACCGGAACTCTCGATGAATCCGGTTTATCATCTTTTGCAGATAAAATTTAGAGGTAGTATTCAAAAACCTGTCTGCCTGACTTTGTACAATCTTGACGGAAAAGTTTTAAAGTCCGAAGCTTTTCAATCAACAGGCAAAGATGGAAGACTATACATTGACATTCGGAATATGGCTCCGGCAATTTATTTGCTCAGGAGTGAGACAGGAAAAGATCAATTTGTGCAAAAGGTTTTGATCCGAAATTGAGAATGCAAAGTTTAGGTTTACGGACTACAAATAACTTGCATTGTCATTCCTCTGCTTCTTTGCGCGAAACATTCCTTAAAAAATTTTGGAACGCTCCCAATTTTCTTTTCAATTCCGCCCTGCCCGTGCTCCGCTCGTTCCTCGCTTTGCCCGGGGTTGGATTAACGACAACTTTTTCCATTAATTAGTTTTAAAACGACTTTTGTTGGATTATTTTAAATGTAATCACGGAATAAATTGCTATCAATAAATTTGTTACGAGAAATTCAATTCCTGTTTGAGTAAGGAAAATTACGAGCCATTTATTCATACTTTTTTTTGCTTGTCCAAAAAAAAGTATGCAAAAAAAAGGACACCACGAGCACAGAGCTTGCATCGAGCTCCGATTTTGAGGACAATGGCTTTTTAATGGTCGATGCAAGCTCCGCGCTGCTCGTGGACGCCCTCGCACGCCGATGCCTTAGGAATTGTCTGAAAATTCACTTTCAAATATTGTCCTTTTCTCCAGTCAACATTTTATTTCACTCGTAACACATAATTCATAATTCTAAATTCACAAATCTAAATTCTACAATCTAAAATCATCAAAACACAAACCTTCCCACCATCCTCTCCCTCTCCCTCTCCGTCTCCACCACCACAACATAAATCCCTTTCTTAAGCAAGTGTGTATCGAGTGTCTTGCTGAAATAAGGCAGATCTGTTGCTCCTTGTTCGCTGTATACAAGTCTGCCGCTTATGTCTAGGAGTTTCAGATCGTATTTTTTTCCTTGGATGGGAAATGCATTCAGAAAAACTTTTTCCCAGGAGGAATGATAAAACACATGCAATTCCGGTGAAGCTGTTTGAC
>CAYMMN010000203.1:0-6253 GCA_964391495.1 uncultured Flavobacteriales bacterium
AAATCAAATATTCCGGATTCGAATTTCCAGTATTGATTTAGTGGTGCGGAAGCAGGACCTGTCGGATTGAATGAGAAATAACCTGATCTGTACATCAAAAACATAGCTGATAATGTGATCAGGAATACTGGATAAATCCTGAAAATTCTTCTCCACACAAATGCCAGATAGGAGGTGAATGAGAGGTTAAAATTTCGTTGCTGAAGTCGATACGTCAGTATAAAGCCGCTATGTATAAAAAAGTAGATGACTGCAGTGGAACCATCCCACAAAATATGAAGTGGGGTAAATGCGAGCCAGGTTGAATTTAAACCGGGGTAAAAAAACAGCATGAAGTGAGAAATAAAAACGATCAATGCCGCCAGTCCTCTTGAGCTGTCGAGGAAATGAAGGCGGTCCTGATTCATTCAAATATTTTTTTGTGTTTTGGATAAAATCCGGGATCAAAATACTGAAAAAGCAATCCGGTTGAGGGTTTTTGGTGAAGGAAAATTCTACCGACGGGATTCTCAGTTAACTGAATAAAATTGAATTAATTGGGTCTTAAGGTGGGGAGAATCAGGATGATCGAAAATCCTGAAATTACATTGAATTATAAGAAAAAGTTTATATTAGCAGGGTATGATAAAAACTCTGATTGTTGAAGATGACCCGATCAGCGAAGAAATTCTGAAAGATCTTGTACTGGAGTGCAATTCATCTGTTAAGATCTCTGATAGTTGTGGTACCGTCAAACAAGCGCTTAAAAAGATCAGCAAATTAGATCCGGATCTTCTTTTCCTTGATGTCGAATTGCCTGATGGCAGTGGATTTGATTTGTTGAAGAAGCTTGGAACAATTGAATTCGAAGTTATTTTTATTACATCACACGACAAATATGCTTTGGAGGCCATCCGGCATAGTGCTTTGGATTACCTGGTAAAACCAATTCGGCTCTCTGATTTAAAGATTTCACTTAAGAAAGTTGAGAAACGGCTCGAGCGAAAGGGCTATAAAAATGAAGATAAGCGGGAAGCTAAGCTTCTCAATAAACTGGCAGTTCCTACATCTGATGGATTATCTTTTATTCCAATTGAAGAAATAATCCGGATTCAAAGCGACCGGAATTACACTGATTTTCATCTTACCAACAAACGTAAAATTCTGGTCACGAAGTCACTGAAAGAATACGAATCGCTTTTGGGCCCATATGGTTTTGTTCGTATCCATCACAGCCACATGATTAACATTAATCACATTGTGAAATATGTTAAAGGAGAAGGTGGCTATGTGGTGATGATTGATGGCAGCACGGTAGATGTTTCCCGTCGTAAAAAGGATGATTTCCTTGTGCAACTTGCAAAAGCCTGAGGAAAATCCTACCACCTGTAAACCCATTCCTTCCAGTTATCCATATAATCTGCCAGTTGCAAATTTCATGTACTAAAGCGGGAAAAGTCGATGTTACTTTGGTTCACCAATCATCATCGTCATCCAATATAAAACTTTTCTCGTGAACACAACGGACGGAATGTCATAGTTAAATTAACGGGTCGCAGCGTTAATTTAATGAAAAAGGGTAACCTCGATCGCCCGAAGACAGATTGGAATAAACCGACAAGATGAATTTTTCTTGTCGGTTTTTTTATGCTTTTAATTTTAAACTTTCGAGGAAATTGAACTCCTTAAAACAGCAGAAGGCGTAATTAGAAGTTTTTGGCAAATGTATCAGCCGATAATTTTGTTGACAATCATCCCTACGATCAGAGCAAGTACCAACAAAGCGAGTAAGCGATTGAAAAATTTTTGTGCACCCAGATTTTTTTTGAGATGCGCATGGCCCAGAATGTTATTCGTCAGAATTTCAAGTCGGTGAAAAGCGCTTTCGTTCTTTACCACGTAGTCATAAGCTCCATATTTCATGGTATTCGCAGCGATCTCGGCTTTTTCCTGACCGGAAAGAAAAATCACGGGCACATCCGGAAACTGTTCCTTTATTTTTTTCAAAACCTGAAGGCCGTTCATGGCTGCCGGATCAGCTGAATCGAGATGGTAGTCGAGTACAATCAGATCGGGAGCTTCAAACATGCCTTGTAAGGCGAGTTCACCGGTTGGATAGCTTGAAATGACAGAAGAAGGAAATCTGCCTGAAAAGAAATCTTTCAGCATTTCACTCATTTGGGCGTCGTCGTCGACGAGTGTCAGTTTCAGTTTATTGGAATTAAGCATTTCCGCGTGGATGAGAATTCAAACTTACATTTTTAAGGGTGAATCTGCAAATCTTGAGAGGAATCACCGGGCTCCTGGGTTATTTCTACTACTTCTTTTTCAGTGATGTATACCAGGAACTTTCGTATACCCGGATAATCCATTTGTGCCAAAGTATCTCCATATTCATTAACCTGATCGGCATGGGATTTTTGCTTTTTCCCGGTTTTGAAATCAATAATTTTTGTTTCTGTTTTGTTGTAGATTACGCGGTCAGGGCGCAGCAGACGACCATCGGGGAGAATGATCTCCCGTTCATTCATAAATTTCCAGGAAGTGTCAAAGAATGCTGCAATTTCTTTCATTCCCATTAATTCTTCAATTTGCTTTACAAGAATTTCCTTTTCTTTTTCTGAAATGATGCCTTCGTATATCACTGCCTGAACAGCTTTCTCTATTTCTTCGGGTTGACGAATCCTGCTCAGAATATCATGAACCAGAATACCATAGTTCTTCTTTTTTAATTGCTTGTCTTCGGTGATATCGCTGAGGTTTTTTGCTTTTGATGAAACGGAAATTTTTTCCTGCCACCGGTTCGACGGGTAATGTTTCAGTTTTTCTGAAATCACCCTTCCTGATTCTGATTCCTTTTTTCGTACAGATTTGAGAATAGTATTGGAATCTTTTGTCTGATAATGATTTCTTTCTCCTTCTTCAAGTTCAAGAACAGGGATTAATTGTTTTATCAAACGTGAGACACTGTTCATTTCACCTTCTCCGCTTTCCGGAATGTAAACATGCAATTGTTCCTCTGCACGGGTGAAAGCCACATAAAGTAGATTCAAATTATCGATAATGGTTTGATTCAATTCCTCTTCGTAAGAGTTTTTGAATACAGTTTCTTTCAAGCGATTGGAAGTGAGTACGGCGACGTGTCCCATTTCAGCATAAGGTTCAACATCCGATTCAGCCCAAAGAAGCTCATTGCTTTTTGGAGTCAATTTCCATTCACAGAAAGGCATTAATACCACCGGGAATTGCAATCCTTTAGATCCATGAATGGTCATGATGCGAATTGCATTTTCGTTTTCGGGAATAATTACTGAGCAATTTTCTACGGACGGACTTTCATTCCACC
This sequence comes from uncultured Flavobacteriales bacterium, assembly GCA_964391495.1. Classification (GTDB taxonomy): domain Bacteria; phylum Bacteroidota; class Bacteroidia; order AKYH767-A; family 2013-40CM-41-45; genus JADKJP01. The sequence continues at coordinate 3,326 of CAYMMN010000203.1, forward strand.
ACTGTAGGAATCCGTGTAAACTGGAGATGAATTTTGTATTGTATTCAAGAATCAGATCCTGGAAGCGCTGGATGTAGGCATCGGGAGTTTGATTCAGTTCGAATATTCGTATAAGTTGTTCGGATAATTCATAAACCGGAAGTTTACTGAGATAGAGCACATGATCAATGAAATCCGCCGGAAGTGTTTTGTTGAACAGGTTGTCGGTTAAGGCGAGTGAATCAAACAGACCTGTTGCTGACTGTTTTTTCTTTGTTCCTGAAATAAAATGATCTGCAAAGATTGTATGCAGATGGATTCCTGATTTTTCCTTGTGTTTTTGGAGATAGTAAAACAAAATTTCACTGCGTGATACTGCATCGGTCGGATCAGCGAGGAAACGGAAGACGCTGATGATAAACCGGATTTGTGGCGCTTTTTGAATCAACAGCGAATCAGGGGAAATGACATTCTTGATATTGTTATCAAAAAGATAGTTGGCCATTTCATTGCCGTCCTGGTTGTTGCGCACAAGGATAGCGATGTCTCTGAATCGATAACCGGAATCCAGAAGTTCACGAATTTTATCACGCGTGAGGTCCCTGGCTATTTCTTTCCACTTACGTGTACTTTCTTCTTCTGAAAGAGAATTTTCTTCCTCGTCATCTATAAATTTGATGCCAACATAACCACCTGAATTGTTTTTATAAGCGACATGCTGAGCAAGATCTTCAGCATAAGCCATTTTGAGCAAAGGATGGGATTCCATTCCCAGATTTTTTCCGAGGATTTCAGGAGCTGAAAGGAAAAGTTTGTTGTTGAACTCTACTATATTTTTTTTGCTTCTGAAATTGGTCGAAAGTACTTCTTCTTTGAAAATTGATTTGAATTGCTTCAAGTCTTCGAAAATATCTTTGACAAGCAATTGCATGTTTCCTCCACGCCATCTGTAAATCGATTGTTTCGCGTCACCGACAACCAGAGCCATGTTGCCGCTACCGAGTGAGTTGATCACAAGCGGCAAAAGATTCTTCCATTGTAAAACGGATGTATCCTGGAATTCATCGATAAGCAAATGTTTGTAACGGTTACCGATTTTCTCGTAAATAAATGGAGCATCCTGTCCGGTGATGACTTCTGAAAGCAGCCGAGGTGTGTCAGCGAGAAGGATAACATTGTTTTCATTTCTGTATTCGCTGAATTTTTTCAGAAGGTCATTGTAAATTCCAAACACATAAATTCTGCGCAATGCTTCAAATGCACTCAGATAAATTTTGTATTCATTTTCAACAAGAGTAGCGGCTGTTTGAAGGAGTGAAAGCAGATGATTTTCAACGACGCTAAGTACTTCATCCCGACGGGCTGATTTTTTCGTCACCCATTTCTCGGATGATTCCAAAGCATCGAGGGCGCGTTGTTTCATCACATAGTCATCCGGACTGTTTTTCGCTTTCAGTTTTTCGAAGTAGGAAATAACGCCACTTTTACCATAAGCGAAATCAGCGATTTCCAGACCGGCATTTCGAATGTGTTGTGCAGCCTGGATTCCGAGGGTGCTCATTTTTGATTCGAAGGATGTACGAATCAGGACCAGTTCCTTGTAGATCTTCCGGATTTCTTCACGGGTAAGGACTTTGGATTCTTCTTTACGGTCTTTGAAAAGTTCTTTTGCAACCTGTGCGATATCGTTTTCAATTTTCCAGCCTTTCGCTTCATCCATTTTCTGAATCAACAAATCGCTGAGCCATTCCTTGAGATCTTTGTCGGTACCGACATCTTTTAGTAAGCGGTCAGTAACTTCAGCGATCGCGTCATCGAGATTGATTTCGATTTCAAGCCGAAGCGGAAGGTGCATTTCTCTGGCAAGGGAACGTAGCAACCGTTGGAAAAAACTGTCGATGGTACTGACAGCAAAGCTGCTGTAATCGTGCAGGATGTTTTTCAGGGCTTTATCCGCCTGTGCTGAAAGATTTCTCCCCGGCAGTTCATCTTCCATCAGTTCGCGCATGTTACCACCTTTGCCCTGGCTTAACTCGACAAGAGATGAAATGATTCTTTCTTTCATTTCTCCGGCCGCCTTGTTGGTGAAGGTAATAGCGAGGATATGCCTGAATTCTTCGGGATTCTGTAATACCAGACGAAGGTATTCTTTCACGAGTGTGAAGGTTTTACCGGAGCCGGCAGAAGATTTATATATTTTTAAAGAATTCAAGGTATGAGGCGGAACTTTTTGGGTAGGACAATTGTTGTGTAATCAAAGCAAGAATTTGTACGAATATACAAAGAATGAATTGCAGTGAATTTCCCGGCTAATTAATTCTTGAGCATTCGATGAAGAGAATTGATTTTTACGGATTGGGGGATGATATTTTGTACCTTTGAGTAAGCACGAAATATGTTAGGATATCGATTTACACAGTTTACTGAAAGTGGTGAGGAAAAGACTCCGTTTGAGCGCTTGTTCGAGATTTTCATGCAGTTGTTAAATTATACTGCCGGAGATGTCCCTGAGGCTTTGAATTGGCTGAATGAACTGGACAGAGAGTACAAGCTGACGAATGACAAGTACACGATGGCAGATTTCATCAAGGATCTGAAAGATCGTGGATTTATCCGTGAGGATGAAAACTCCGGACAATTTCACATTACACCAAAAACCGAACAGGCTATTCGAAAGAGTGCTTTGGACGAGATTTTCGGAAAAATGAAGAAGTCCCGTGCCGGAAATCATACCACACGATTTACAGGAGCAGGTGATGAACTCACCAGTGATCATCGTGAGTTTCGTTTCGGAGATTCTCCTGATCAGATTTCCATGACGGATTCTATTCGTAATGCGCAGATCAATCATGGCATTTCAGAGTTCACGCTGAGGGAAGACGATCTTGAAGTGATGGAAAAGGAGCATAAGGCTCAAACTTATACTGTTTTGATGATTGACATTTCTCA
>CAYMMN010000204.1:0-6232 GCA_964391495.1 uncultured Flavobacteriales bacterium
ACAATGATTACAACTGCACTGTCGTAAAGTCAGTAGCCAGGTGTCAGTCATCAGAAATTGGCGAGTCAATTTCTGTTTGCCTTCTGCCTACTGCTTCCTGGCTACCGAACTCAAGGAGACAACAATGGCTACTACAACCACACAATCGCAAGCAGGTGTGTTCCAACGTCTTTCATTGCTTGACCGATTTCTGCCGTTTTGGATTTTTGCGGCGATGGCTTTGGGTGTGGCGATAGGATATTTTATCCCGTCTGCACCCGGATTTATTCAGTCCTTTCAGAGTGGGACAACCAATATTCCGATTGCAGCGGGATTGATATTAATGATGTATCCTCCGCTCGCTAAAGTTCGTTTTGAAGAATTGCATCTGGTTTTTCGGAACAAAAAAATTCTCGGTTTATCCTTAGTGATGAATTGGATTATCGGTCCGGTTTTGATGTTCATTCTTGCTATTGTGTTTCTGCGTGATCATCCGGCTTACATGACCGGACTGATCATGATCGGACTTGCCCGTTGCATCGCGATGGTGATCGTCTGGAACGAACTGGCAGAGGGCAACAGGGAATATGCCGCGGGACTGGTGGCATTCAACAGCATCTTCCAGGTTTTATTTTACAGTGTCTTTGCCTGGCTTTTTATCACAGTGCTTCCACCCTATTTTGGCATTCGCGGAATGGATGTGGATGTTCACATCTCACAGATTGCAGAGAGTGTTTTCATTTATCTCGGCATACCATTTATCGCCGGATTTCTGACAAGGTATTTCCTAAGAAAAGCGAAAGGAGATGAATGGTACACGAAGAAATTTATTCCAAGGATCAGTCCGCTTACGCTCATCGCTCTTTTGTTTACAATTGTCGCGATGTTCAGTCTGAAAGGAGAAATGATTGTACAGATTCCATTGGATGTCGTACGCATCGCAATTCCATTGGTCATTTATTTCCTGATTATGTTCCTGGTGACTTTTCTTGCCGGTAAATCACTCGGTGCGGATTACTCACAAACCACAGCCCTTTCTTTCACCGCTGCCGGAAACAATTTCGAACTGGCGATCGCAGTGTCGATTGGTGTTTTCGGAATCAACAGCGGACAAGCCTTCGCCGGCGTGATCGGCCCACTCGTAGAAGTCCCTGCTCTGATTGCTTTGGTGAATGTGGCGTTTTGGTTGAAAAGGAAATGGTGGAAGTAGGTTGTGGGTTCCGAGTTCCGAGTTCCGAGTTTTAGTTTTTACAAAAAATAGATTTTCCTGGTACTTGGTACCTTGTACCTTGTACCTGGTACCTTATTCCTTGTACCAGAATGTAAAAAGAGAAAATTCAAAAAGTCCCGCCCGGGTTTGAGATGAATTTTAAAACAGCTTCCCTTATCTGTTCCCGTACTTCGCGGGTAAAATTTAATTTGTCTTCGGGCGTTCCTTTGAATGCGGATGGATCGGGAAAAGACCAGTGAAGACGTTTTGTAACACCCGGAAAAATCGGACAACTCTCGGCTGCCTTGGGATCACAAACTGTAATGACAAAATTATAGGTCTTGCCTTGTTTCAGCATTTCCGCGGTAGTTTTTGCATAATGTGCCGACATATCAATTCCCTCCTCTTCCATCACCTGTATCGCCACCGGATTCAATTGTCCGGCTTCCAGTCCGGCACTCTCGACCTCATAACGATCTCCGGCAAATTTTCTCAAATACGCCTCCGCCATCTGACTTCGCGCACTATTGTGAATGCAAACAAACAAAACACGACTTTTATTCATGGATATTTATTTAATCGCAATAATACGATATATATTCTGAAAGCCGTTCTAGCGTATGTTAAAAAATTGTTACGTTTGGATTAGAGGGACGAGGGGCGTGGGACGGGAGACAGAAGTCGGGAGTCGGGAGTCGGGAGTCGGGAGTTTGCTCTAACAACTATCAACTAACTACTAACACCTAATATCTAACACCTAAGATCTAACACCTAATATCTAACACCTAATATCTAACACCTAATATCTAACAACTAAGCACTAACCACTAAAAAAAATGAATCCCTGGCACGATGTATCCCCCGGCAAAGAAATTCCGGAAATAGTAAATGCAATCATTGAGATACCGAAAGGATCGAGAGCGAAATATGAACTGGATAAAGAAAGTGGTTTGCTGAAACTCGACAGGGTATTGTATTCGGCCTTTTATTATCCGGCGAACTATGGATTCATTCCGCGCTCTTATGGTGATGATCATGATCCGCTCGATATTTTGGTATTGTCACAAATTGATTTTGTTCCGCTTTGTCTGGTCAAGGCAAAAGTGATCGGTGTCATGCGCATGGTCGACAGCGGTGAAGGTGACGATAAAATTATTGCTGTCGCGGCGAACGATGTGAGTGTGAATTATATTGAATCCGTTCGGGAACTGCCCGATCATTTTGTTCAGGAGCTTCGGCAATTCTTTGAAGAATATAAAAAGCTTGAAAAAAAGACAGTTGTGGTGGATGAATTTCAGGACAAAAACCTGGCTCTTGAGATCATTCGTACCAGCCTGAAACATTATACGGATTCATTCCCTGCAAAATAAACAGCAAAGTAAAGTCAGCTCATTTTGCTCTCTGAGACAATGTTGCGTTCCCTTAAATTGGTTATGTTTGTCGTAACGAAAGATTTCATGTTCTCACGGGCAATTCCTTACTTGTTCCTGTTTGCTTTGTTTTTGCCAGTGCTTTCATCCGGACAGCTGCCAAAACAGAATGCCGGCGAAGATCCCTTCTTGTTTTTTACCGACACTGCCGGTTTGCCGGAAGGGATCTTGCAGAAACAAAAATTTCGTCCCTTGCGTTTCCTTTCCTCCGATCGTTCTGATCTGGATTTATTAAAACAGGCAGAACGGAGAAACAACCGAAAAGCAGTCGCGTTTATTTCCGGACGTTTGGGCACACAATTAGCGGAAGCAGGACAGACAGATTCAGCCATACATTTTTTCATTCAAAGTCAGGCTACCTTTTCACAGCTGAACATGCCTAGAGGTGAAGCCGCGGCAAGTACCGCTCTTGGTTTACTGTATGAAAAACAAAAAAATTTCAAAGAAGCCACAACCCAATTCCAAAGAGGGCTTAAAAGCTTTGAAAGCAGTGGCAGCAGCAAAGGCATAATCGCTGAATACGGAAATCTCGCCCGCGTCAGCGAAGCACAGAAAGACCATACTGCTGCATTGGAGTATTACAGGAAAGCTTTTGCTACCGCATCCGGTGATAACAACCCTGCAAAACAAGCCGAACTGAACAATAAAATCGCGGAAGAATTGCTGCATGCCGGAAAAGATACGGACGCACTCCCTTACCTGCGTGACGCGCTTGCTTATTATCAAAAACAAAAAAACAGGAAAGAAATTGCCGTAATCCTCCGCAACATGGGAATTGTGAGTTACAAGACCGGCAAATACGATGAAGCCCTCGATTATTTCCAACGCAGCGCGAAGGAAGACAAAAAACTTCCTGCTTTGCGGATGATTCGGGATACGTATCTGAAACTTTTCGCGACACACCGGATTAAATCCGATTCTTCGAGAGCAAATTTTTATTCTTCTCAATACAAAATTTTCAGAGACAGCATAGAACATCTCATCAATAGCCGGGTGTTGAGTCCTGACTCATTTACCAATGAGCTGGAAGAAAAGGCGTATGTGCGTGATCTGGTAAATCGTGATCCGGATTTGTACAACGATCCTTCAAACGCGAAATCTCTGGAGTACAATCAAAAGCTCACGGAAGCCGAACTGGAACGACTGAAAACCGAAGAAGCTCTTGCCCGCATGAACCAGGAAAAGCTGGATGATGAAGTGGCGGATCATGAAAGAGAAGACAAAATACAACAACTGGAAAAAGAGCAGGCATTACAAAACGCCGCTTTGCTTCAAAAGGAAGCACGACAAAAGCAGTTGATATATTTGTTCAGCATCTCTACAGTCCTGGTTTTATTTATTCTTGGCTTTTTATTGTACCGTTACCAGGAAAAGAAAAAATCACATGAAGCACTGGACAAAGCCTATTCTGAACTCACCGATGCTCACCGCAAACTAAAAAACGCGCAGGATCAATTGGTGCATGCTGAGAAAATGGCCTCACTCGGACAAATGACAGCAGGTATTGCCCATGAAATTCAGAATCCGCTGAACTTCGTCAATAATTTTTCCGAATCCTCCATGGAATTACTGCAGGAAATGGCGGAAGCCAAGACTGCGGAAGAACGTGAAATGATCCTGGGCGATTTACAACTCAATCTGTCTAAAGTTGTCCAGCATGGCAAACGCGCGGATGGTATTGTCAAAAACATGCTGCAACACAGTCGGGCCGCTGCCGGAGAAAAACAGCCCGGCGACCTCAACAAACTGGCAGAAGAATATCTCAATCTGGCTTTTCATGGCATGCGGGCCAAGGATCCCGGTTTCTCCTGTGCTCTGGAAACAGATCTGGATCAAAACCTGCCTCAGGTTCCGATGATTTCGCAGGACATCAGCCGGGCACTGCTGAATTTGTACAACAATGCATTTTATTCAGTGCACAAGAGGGCTACTGAATCCAAATTGAAAGGAATGGAGTATAAACCTCTGGTAATCCTTTCGACACTGCATTTATCGAAATACATCAGCCTTACAGTTCGTGATAACGGAGTAGGTATTCCTCAATCGATCAGGGATAAAATCTTCGAACCCTTTTTCACAACAAAACCAACCGGTGAAGGCATCGGACTGGGCTTATCGCTCAGTTATGATCTGGTGAAAGCACACGGAGGGGAAATGAAATTTGAAAGCGAAGAAGGAAACGGCGCGGCTTTTACGATAGTATTACCTGTAGAAAGACCCTCCTGATAATACAGAGAACAGTGTTTCCTAAAACTTTGTCATTCATCTTCATAAATCAAACATAATTTAAAATTTTCACTCTCAATATTCCCCCAAAATATTCCGAATTTAAATGTGAATCGTATCTTTATCCATTCTAGGTACAGGAAAATATGAATCAACCGAATATTCCATTGGAAAAATGCTACCGGCTTCTGAAGCAAGTCGACATTTTCCAACATGTTCCTTCCGCTGTATTGGAGGATCTGGCGAAAAAAATGATCCTCGCATCGTATGCTCAGGATTCACTGATTATCCTGAAAGGAGAGCCCGGCAATTCCATGTACCTGGTGATTGAAGGAAAAGTAAAAATTCACGATGAAGAGCACAATGTCGCGGAAATGGGCGAAGGAATGCTTTTCGGAGAAATGAGTATCCTCGACTGGGAACCTCGTTCAATGTCGGTCACCACCCTGCTTCCGACAACAGTAGGGATTATTCACCAGACAGATTTTTATCAGGTTGTAAAGGATCATCCTGATACCATGAAGGACATCGTAAAAGTCCTTTCCAGCAGATTACGGAATCAAAACGCGACACTCATTGCACAGCTTCGTTCCCGTCACAAGGAACTTGAAAAACTGGTGGATGAAAAAACTCATGATCTTCAGGCGAAGAACAGGGAGCTTACTGATTTATTGCAACAACTGACTTCCACGCAAGAACGTCTTGTTACACAGGAAAAACTCGCATCGCTGGGGCATCTCACCGCCGGTATCGCTCATGAAATTCAGAATCCTTTAAACTTTGTAAATAACTTCTCGGAACTCTGTCTGGAGCTCATTCGTGAATTGAGCGATGAAAAGAGTGAAGATGAAAGAAAAGTATTGCTGAGCAATCTTGCCAATACAGTAAATAAAATTCACAAACACGGTAAACGTGCCGATAGCATCGTAAGAAATATGATGCTGCACAGCCGGTCAGGTTCCTCGGAGAAAACGATTGCCGACCTCAACAAACTGTCAGAAGAATATCTGCATCTTGCTTTTCACGGTGTACGCGCGAAGGATCCTTTGTTTCAATGTCAGCTTGAATTCTCACCGGATCCTGATCTCCCGCCGACGGCCATTGTGCAGCAGGACATCAGCAGGGTGATTCTGAATCTGCTGAGCAATGCATTTTACGCGGTGAACAAAAGAAAAAAATCAGGTGAACCCGGATTTCAGTCGGTGGTAAGACTTGCTACCCGTTACCGGAACGGATCCGCGGAGATTCGTATCGAAGATAACGGTACCGGTATCCCTGCCAGTCTGCGCGAAAAAATATTCCAGCCGTTCTTTACTACCAAGCCAACGGGCGAAGGTACCGGTCTGGGTTTATCCATAACGAAAAAGATTGTAGAAGCGCAGGGAGG
>CAYMMN010000205.1:0-6224 GCA_964391495.1 uncultured Flavobacteriales bacterium
TCCAAAACTTGTTCTGGACATGTGTGCCGCGCCGGGAGGGAAGTCGACACATTTGCTGTCCTTATTGCCTTCAGAAAGTTTGTTGCTGAGTAATGAAATCATTCCAAAACGAAATGCTATTCTCCGGCAAAATCTGGTAAAGTGGGGAAATGCGAATGTTTTTGTAACGCAAAATAATCCGGAAGACTTCAGTAAACTTGGTTCTCTCTTTGATCTGGTTGTAGTGGATGCACCTTGCAGTGGGGAAGGTTTGTTCCGTCGTGATCCGGAAGCGGCAGAGGAATGGTCGGAAGAGGCAGTACAACATTGTGCTTTGCGACAAAGGGATATTCTGCAACAGGCAATGTCTGCTTTGAAACGAGGAGGGATTTTAATTTACAGCACCTGTACATTTGAAAAAGCTGAAGATGAAGATCAGATCAAAGCCCTGATTGATTCAGGTGAAGCGGAATTGATTGACTTGGGAAATACATTTGAAGACATCGTGAAGACTTCATATGGACTGCGTTTTTATCCTCATAAAATCCGGGGTGAAGGATTTTTCATCTCCGCGCTACGTAAAACAGGGAATGATGAGCATGCTAAAAAAGTGAAGAAAACATTTTTGCTCCAGAGGGTTCCCGATGCGATAGCCGTTTATTTCCGTGATGCTTCCGGCTTCCGGATCTTTGTGCATGAAGAGAGAGTGTATGCGATTCCTGTTCCCTTTGTGGATACCTTTCTGCATCTTAGTGAGAGTTTGTTTATTCGTCAGGCCGGAATTTTTGCAGGGACGGTAAAAGGGAAGGATTTCATTCCATCACATGACCTTGCCTTGAATATGCAGGTGAATTCAGAAGACAGAATTGTTGATTTGGAAGAAGACAAAGCATTACTTTTTCTCAAAGGTGAGCCGGTTCCCGTTGATTCGGTTGAAAAAGGCTGGCATCTTGCCTCTTACAAAGGTCTTCCGTTGGGATGGATCAAGGTTTTGCAGGGAAGGGTGAATAATTATTTACCAAAAGAATGGAGAATTCACAAGGACTTGCCGGAGGAATACCGTTGAACGGAAATCATGTTTTTATGGTATCCACTTCTTTACCTTTGTGCTATGTTTGACTCTGTACGGATTACGTTTTTCAAAGTCTTAATATTTTTTCTCGGAATTTCTTTCTTCTTTTCCTGCAATGAAAATGCAAACAGAAATGAAGTTATTCATCCTTCGGAGATCGATACAAGCGGAACTTTTAGATTGCATCTGACCGATTTTTTTACAGATAGCGCTGCCATAGATTCTTTTATTAGCAGGCATCCGGAGATTCAATCCGATTCAGGTTTGCTTTTTGATTTTTACAAACGCAGAAATTTTCGATTTGCATGGATCAATAAGGATGGTGTCATCGAACATTCGGCTCATTTGATCAACCTGATTTCGGGTTCAACGACGATCATGGATACTTCAATTGCTCCAAGACTTCAAACTTTATTTGATTCTATAAAGGTTATTCCTCTGGCGGAATTGCATAAAAGTGGAATCGCGGAAGAAATGGAATTAAATTTCACTTCAGCCTTTTTTGCGTTTGCCCGTAAGGAATATGTAGGTGTTGAGGACACTGTATTCCGGAGTCTTGATTGGTTTATACCGAGGAAGAAATTGAATTTCGACGGACTTCTGGATTCTATTCTGAATAAATCGCCGCAAGAGATGGTGAATACTGAGCCAGTGTATTACATGTATAGCAGACTCAAAAATAATTTGAATCTGTATACAGAATTGGCATGTAATGAAACCTGGGATAGTTTGTCTCAACCCAAAAAGGATTTAAAACGAGGGCAGAGGGATTCGATCATTCCTATAGTAAAGTGTCGCCTGCATCTACTGGGTGATCTGGTGACTATCGACACTACAGATTTTTATTCTGATTCACTCAGTATTGCAATCAGGCGTTTTCAGTCCAGACATGGTTTGAAAGCAACCGGAATTCCGGATAAAGAATTTCTCGAAGCACTCAATGTTAAACCGGAGGAGCGTCTCCGACAATTGCTTGTCAATATGGAACGCTGTCGTTGGCTTTCGCTGCGACCGAAGGGAGAGAACATTGTTATCAATTTACCCGAATATAAAATGTATGTGAATTCGGATGAGGAAATATTATGGGAATGCAATGTTATTGTTGGAAGAGCATCGAATAACACTGTAATTTTTACAGATAGTCTGCAGTATATTGTATTCAATCCATACTGGAATGTTCCGGATAAAATTATTTTTGAAGAGATCGCACCGGAGATGATCAATGATCCTTCGTATTTGAAAAATCATCATATGGAGTTGGTGAGTTATTCAAATCCTTCGCGAGTTGTGGATCCCAAATCAATTGATTGGAAAAATCCCGGACAGAACAGATTTCCATATTTACTGAGACAAAAACCCGGACCATGGAACGCGCTGGGAAGTATCAAATTTCTGTTCCCGAATAATTTCAGTATTTATCTTCACGATACACCTGAAAAGAAATTATTTGACAAACAGGAAAGGTCTTTTAGTCATGGTTGCATTCGAATTCAGGAGCCATTAAAACTTGCAGAATTTCTGCTGAAAGATGATTCACTTTGGAATAAAAAGAATATTCAAAAAACTTTAAAAGAAGGGAAAGAAAAATTCGTCAAACTCATTCGAAAAGTTCCTGTGTCAATTTTGTATTTCACCGCTTGGGTAGACGATGCCGGAGTGTTGAATTTCAGAAAAGACGTGTACGGGCATGATGTGAAAATGGAGAAGGCGGTGTTTGAATTTTAGATTTTAGTTGTTAGATTTTGGATTTTAGTTGTTAGATTTTAGATTTTAGTTGTTAGAATTTAGTACCAAGTATCAGGTATAGGGCTTTGTTATTCGTTGGAAAAATGGTTTTAGAATTCAATAAATTTTATACTAATTGAACCAACAACTAAAATCTAACAACTAAAATCTAACAACTAAAATCTAACAACTAATAACCAACGTCACTCATACGCCTTCATATCCACATTCTTCCCTCTGGTCCCTTTAAATCGTTTCCAGAATTTTTCTCTCTCCATGATGGATTTAAAATTTGGGTTGTAGGCACTTTGTGGATCTATTTTCGGGTCTGTTTTTACAGGATATGCGGCATTGAGAGAATCTATGACCATGGGAATTAAGCCTACAGAAGGTTCCAAAACTTTTCTTGAATAGCGTTTCAACATTCTGGTTTGAAATGGATCAGATGCTAATGCGATGCGTTTGAAACCAAGTTGTTTTGACTTCTTATAAGAATAGAAAATATTCTCGGTGCTGTGTTCGGCTTTTGTTTCATAAAAGATATGTTCTTTAGGGATACCAAGCTCTTCGGCATAAAGCGCCATGATAATACCTTCATAATAGGGTGAATACACTGAGGAGCCGGAGTACATGACGTTTTTAGCAATACCTTTATCATACAGGTATTTTGACCAATAGACTCTTCCTTTCATGGTTGAATCCCATTTAGCGTTGTTAAACGGAACTCCGGGAATAACAATGATGTCGTAAGGTTCTGAAGCAGCTTTACTCAGCAGATTGCGTGAAGCTTTTTGTGAGAAAGAACAGGAGTAAAGTGAAAACAGGACAGATAAAATGAATAACCCTATGGATGTAGATTTCATGTTCAGGGAAAGGGGTGTTTTGTGTTTAATTTTAGTGGAAAGGGAGGAATAGAGTGATAAACAAGCTTTTCGCTAAAATGTTCAGAGTTAGTGCAAAATTACCATTTCTGTACAATCATTCGTTGAATATCTTAAGAATCCTGCTGGACCTGACGGACGTCAATTTTCTAAATCCAGGACAGGCTTATCTTGTCCGCTTCGATCAGTACAGATTATGATTACAGAAGCATTGATTTCTCCTAAAAGTATAGTCATTGTTGGTGCCTCCAACGATACATCGAAACCTGGTGGTAAGGTGCTTAAGAATATTCTTGATCATCATTATACCGGACAACTTTATGGCGTAAATCCAAAAGAAAGTAATGTTCAGGGTGTACATTGTTTTCATCATTGTACTGAATTGCCGGAAGTCGACCTTGCAATTATCGCAATTTCAGCCACGCATGTGGAGGAAACAGTACGAATACTTGCTTATGAAAAGAAGTGTAAAGCGTATATCATATTTTCTTCAGGCTTTGGTGAAATCGGAGAGGAAGGAAAAGCATTGGAGAAGCGATGTGTTGATATTGTAGAATCTGTTGGTGGAACATTAATCGGACCGAATTGTATTGGTGTACTTACTCCATCCTACAAGGGAGTATTCGCCGGACCGATTCCGAAGTTTAGTCCACAGGGATGTGATTGTGTTTCCGCTTCAGGTGCTACTCTCGTTTTTATTCTGGAACAGGCGATACCAAGAGGACTTACATTTTCTTCTCTATTCTCTGTAGGGAACAGTGCCCAGGTCGGTGTTGAAGAAATTCTTGAGTATTGGGATCAGACTTTTGACCCGGAAAAAAGTTCCAGGATCAAATTGTTGTACATGGAAGAAGTTTCCAATCCGGAAAAATTTCTCAGGCATGCTTTGTCACTTGTACGAAAAGGATGTCGGATTGCCGCGATAAAAGCAGGGACTACTTAGGCAGGATCCAGAGCGGTTTCTTCGCATACGGGGTCTTTAGCCGGATCTGATACTGCTGTGGGTGCATTGTTTAGAAAAGCGGGTATTGTTCGTTGTTACAGCAGAGTGGAGCTTGTTTATGTTGCCGCAATCTTTGCTCATCAACAGTTGAAGGGAAATCGTCTGGCAGTAATCACACATGCGGGTGGCCCGGGTGTGATGCTCACAGACATTCTGATTAAAGGAGGTATGAAAGTTCCCAAACTGGAAGGTCCGGCTGCGCAATCTTTGCTTGGTAAATTGCATCACGGTTCGTCGGTATCAAATCCTATTGATTTTCTTGCCACGGGTACTGCTGAGCAATTGGGAGCCATTCTTGATACAGTTGAAAATGATTTTGATGAAATAGATGGTTCTGTCGTGGTATTCGGTACAACGGGAATGTGGAGTGTCAATAATGTTTACGAAGTGCTGCATGAGAAAATGAAGACGTGTAAGAAACCGATTTTTCCCATTCTTCCTTCCGTGATTCAGGCTGCGGATGAAGTGAGTTTGTTTCAATCAAAAGGCGGTGTGAATTTTACTGACGAAGTGAGTTTTGGTTATGTGCTTTCGCGTGTTTACAGAACACATGAAGCATTTCCTGAAGCAAAATTACCGGAAGTTGATTTGTCAACGATCAGATCCGTTATTGATTCAGCAGATAATGGTTATTTGCATGCGGGTGAATGTGTTCGTTTGCTAAAAGCTGTTGGCATAGAACAAGCTCCCCAATATTTTACAAAGAATGCCGGGGAATTGCAGGATGCCGCTAATTTTTTGGGATTCCCGCTTGCGATGAAAGTTTCTGGTCCTTTGCACAAAACAGATGTGGGTGGAGTAAAATTGTCTATCCGAACACATGAAGAAGCATTGATGAGTTTTGATAAGCTGATGCTCATTGAGGGAGCGGATGGTGTGATTGTTCAGCCCATGTTGTCAGGGCAGGAATTATTTCTTGGAGCTAGAAAAGAAGATAAGTTTGGACACATTATACTGTGCGGACTGGGTGGAATTTTTGTGGAAATCTTCAGGGATATTTCATCTGGATTATCACCCTTGAGTCGCGATGAGGCACGCGCGATGATCCAAAGATTGCGATCTTATCCGTTAATAAAAGGTTCAAGAGGAAAAGCCGGAGTAAATGAAAATATGTTTGAGGAGTCAATTGTGAGATTGTCCGCATTGCTTGAAGCAGCACCGGAAATCACTGAACTGGATATAAATCCATTGCTTGGAACTATGGATTATCTCAAAGCTGTGGATGTACGAATCGCGATTGAAAAATAAGATTCGATTTTTTATTTATTCCTGATACAACTGATTGTTATTGTATTCAAGTTCTTTTATTTCCACTTTAAACCAGGTGAAATCTCCATCCTTCAATTTCCAGGTAACCTCACTTTTCGAAGGGATGATGATTCCTGAAAAGGTTCTATAGTCGGTACAGCTGATATGCCAGGGCTCAACAGAGTACTTTCCTTTGAATTCACCGTAGCGCATCCCATCAAATGATTTTACATTTCCAAATTCATCGAAAGTAAAAACACCGGTGACAGATTGCCCAAAGCAGGTCATGATTGCCTGTGCTGAAGTAGAATCAATG
>CAYMMN010000206.1:0-6184 GCA_964391495.1 uncultured Flavobacteriales bacterium
TTTGCCGACACAAGCGAATTTTTGTCCATTCAAATTCGGTTTCTGGCGGAAGAAGAATTTCACAGCTTGCTTACTACTGAAAAAGATCCAGTCGCAATCCGGAACATTTTGAAATGGTACGGCTATAGTTTCAATCAGTGCTCTTCCTTCCAGTTTGAATCCTAAACCCGGCAAAACATTTTGCAAATAATTATCAGGACGCAGGTCACGAGTAATAAACACCCGACAAGGTTTTACCTGTCCGATTTTTTCGACGATACGTTCCGCCATTCCTTCATGAGAAGCTGACTCCATGTAAACAGAAACAGGAAGTGTATCCCAGGCTGCCGCTTTACTTGCTCTCACTTTATACAATTCCTGATCTTCATCGTATTCAGCATATACACCAACAGGCATCTGGCATCCACCCTGAAACAGGTTCAGCACTTTTCGCTCGATGCCGATGGTGTTGGCAACAGCTACATGATTCATCGATTGAAGTGCTTTGTATAAATCCGTATCGGAAGCACGGATCTGTATTGCCAACACTCCTTGTGCAGGAGCCGGTATAAATTCTTTCGGATCCAGTTTCTCAACATGAAAATCATTCAGATCAATTTCAAGCCTCTCCACTCCTGCAGCTGCAATAAGAATGGCATCATATCCTTTCTCACGCAATTTGTTGATTCGTGTAGGTACATTCCCGCGAAGTTCTTTCAGCTGAATATCCGGTCGAAAAGCAAGCAACTGAGATTTACGTCTTGCTGAGGATGTACCGACTTCCGCTCCTTTTTTTAAAGAGAATTTTTTTGAAAGATCCACGGCCTCTCTACGGATCAGCAAGAGTTCAGAAGGATCTTCTCTGTCTGATACCGCAGCGATCATCAATTCCGCAGGAGATTCGGTAGGTAAATCTTTGTGCGAGTGAACAGCAATATCTGTTTCACCGCTCAACAAAGCCGCTTCGATTTCTTTTGTAAAAAATCCCTTGCCTTCTAATTTGTCGAACGACAAATGCTGAATGAGATCTCCCTGTGTTTTGATGATTTTTATTTCACTCGGAAGACCAATACCTTCCAACACACCTTTTACAAAATGTGCCTGCCACAAGGCAAGATCGCTCCCGCGGGTTCCAATGATTAAAGGACTACGCATAAAATTAAGACTGAATAAGATGAGAATCGGAAAATACGCACAAAATCCAAAAGCCCTGTAAAAAGAATTCGGAAAAACGGGTTTATATCAATTGGATGTTTCAAGGATGATCTCCTTTGCCAGGACCATGGGGACACTGATACACTTTTTCTCCATGTAATCCAGCACTTTACTTAATAACTCTTTTGACTTTTCATCCATCCCTTCGATCTCTTTGGCGAAAATATCATTCAATGCCCGGTCCTTTATTTCACGGATCTTTTCAGGCACTTCTTTCATTTTCAGTTCCAGGGAACGAGTACGGTGAAGATGACGGAATTCATGGATGTTTTCATCAATGATTTCCTCGGCCGACATGAACTCAGACTGACGTTCTTCCATATTTTTATCAGCGATTGCGCGCAGCTGACTGATGTCAATCAGGGATATGGAAAAATTATCGGCAACATCCGGATGTATATCAGCAGGTACAGCCAGATCAATCAGAATTTTTTGAGTGGTATCCCCTTGTAAAAGGGATTCATAAATAGAAGGAGTAATCACAGGTGTCGCAGAACCTGTGCAGGTGATCAGCACATCAAACCCACGATTATACGTGCTTAGTTCAGTGAGTGTGTGTGCAGTTGCGGCGATCTCAACAGTGCCGGTCTGACGTGCTAATACTTCGGCATTTTTTAATGTTCTGTTAAAGATCGCGAAATCTTTGAAGCCTTGTTTAACAAGGTATTTAAGAAGATTCGTATTGGTTTCACCGGCTCCGACGATAAGGAATCGTGAGTTTTTATCAAGATTGTGTTCTCTTAGCTTACGTTCAGCAAGAGATACAACAGAAACCGGGTTATTGGCAATTTTTGTTTCAGTATAAACTTTCTTCGCGGTAGTAATTGTGCTTTTGACAACAAGTCGCAAAAGATCGCCTGTGAGTCCTTCCGCATTGCAGGTATCGTAAGACTTGCGGACCTGTGTGATAATTTCACGTTCTCCCACAACCAGTGAATCAAGTGATGACGCTACACGATATATATGACGCAAAGCTTCTTCACCTTCGTATACCTGTGCATGTTCTACAGCAAATTCAATTTCTTCATTGGTCCAGTCAACCCGGAAATTTCTAAAAAATCTCCTCAGATATTTTTGATCGCAATCAAGATGACTGGTAAATATAAATTCTATGCGGTTACAGGTCGACACATATAAAATTTCGCTGATATCTGTAGAAAACTTTAGAAAAGCGAGTCGCTCCTTACGATTCTCCTCATGCAAAAAGAACCTGTTGAGTTCCTTAATAGGAGTGTGACGATGCGTAAAAGCTATTGTTTTTAACAGATGCAAAGGGATCTCGTGTTTTTCCGGCTGCAAAGGTCTTAACCATGTGTTTTTTTCTGTCATGGTAATGTCACGAGAAATCCGGTTTAAAATCATGGCTGTAAAGAAAGAGGACACCGATAAAAGGCAACATGATACATGTCATGAATTGCATTGGAAGATGTCAGTTTGAAGTGTAAAGATCATCTTCGATTCTGGAAGAATACTGAGGACAATAAGAACTGTGGTCTTTATTAACAAAAAAAATTACATTGTCATAAAAGTGTCAGCCACACTTTCATTCAATTGGAAATTTCTTTCTTAAAACAACAAATCTCAAGAAAAAAAACAGAAACCAACCGGGTAAACAAATGGACTGGTTTTAATCTTCTGCAAGATCTTCTAAAACTTTTTCTTCGAGCCATCGGAAATCAGCGATCTGCCGAACTTGCCGGATATCCTGAAGAAGCATGTTCAACTTTTTCTTATTTCCTGAATCCCGCAACAGTCTTACTATATAGCGAACAAAATTCCGGTAAATCTTTCGCTGATAATCCGACATCAATCTGTTCCTGCTAAGAAAAGAACGGAAAGCGGAAGCCTGATAATAGAAAGGTTCATCATCACCTAATTCAAAATATGTCTTCAATAAGACTGCCCTCACATCCAGCTGGTAATACAAATCCGTGAATTCCACTTCCTGAAAAAGTTTTAAGGTTTCCTTGTATTCCTTCCTGAAAAAATGCCAGTTGGCCAGATTGTAAACCATGGCGTTATACTGTTGGCCTGCTTCGATGTACTTATTATAATCATCAATAAATTTTCGAACCCACTCATATTCTTTCATCCTCAAACCGATGGTCACTATGTTTTTGTATTCCCATGGCGACATTTTCTCACTCCTTAAAGCTTTTTTATTCTGCAAACTGAGCTTATAGATTTCGAACAATTGCTGTACAAATTCTGATTTTCCCAGGTTGATTTGCTTGATGCAAAAATTCTTCAGGTACTGTACAATTTCCTTTTGCTCTTTCAATGAAAACAATTTCCCTTTTTCCAGGATGAACCTTTTCAACTTTTCAAAATGAGCATATTTCTCCGGCTCTGTAAGGGATAAATAAATTGTCTGATACAATTCTATTGATGGAACAGAACCAAAAACAGGATCCAATGCCAATGCATTTACTTCATTCAGTAATCTTGAACGCAATTGGCCGGCAAT
Source organism: uncultured Flavobacteriales bacterium (assembly GCA_964391495.1). Classification (GTDB taxonomy): domain Bacteria; phylum Bacteroidota; class Bacteroidia; order AKYH767-A; family 2013-40CM-41-45; genus JADKJP01. The sequence continues at coordinate 3,662 of CAYMMN010000206.1, forward strand.
AACGTTTTGCGCGTTGATTTGCCCTGAAGCAATTTGTAATTTTCGTGCAACATAAAATCTGTCGAGATCCGTACTGACGGACTCGAAATCGTAAGCTGATTTCCTGCTTTTTTGTACAGCCTGAAATTCCATTTCATTCAAAGAAGAATCATGCATGGCAAGCAGCACTCCGGAGTCCTGATTCCCCTCATTCAGCATTTGCCTGATTTCCGCAGTCAGATATTGAAAAGCCTTCAAACAGTTCCTGTCCATCAATGCCTTTTGTTTTGCCAATGCAAAACTCCGGGGAAACTCTTGCATCCATTTCTGCGTGATAAAATTTTCAAGATGCTTTGTCAAAGAAGAAGAAAGGTATCTGAAATGTTTGTCATCAAATTTTCCGCCTCCGAAAATTGCTGAATACAACACCTTTTTATCTTCAGGAAATTGCCTCTTCTCTATCCAAAAACTGTGGAACAAATCAAACAGGAGGATCACTTCCTTATCTTCATTGAAGAACGGAGATACCAGATATTTGCGTGCACGATTGTAATCATGCCCGTCAAATGTACCCAGAAGTTCGTATAACTTACTTTTAATCAAAATTATTTGTTTGGCAATTTGTAAAAGTAGGATAATTTTATTTAATATTTTATCATTTTATTACGTTTTTTAGCCATTTTATGCCAATTTTCAAATTAAATTTAATCCGGCTAACTTACTTTTTTGTAATTGTTTTTGAAGCATTCTGATTGGTATGTTTGTATCGTGGAATTCTAACCTCTACAAAATTTCTCATCAGGAAATAAAACACAAAATCCTTCTACCATGAAAAGGACTCTCAATTTATTCATTGGAGTATTGACCACACTCCTGATTTCATTCCAGGCAAATGCTTCCCACATCATGGGAGGAGATGTCAGTTATAGCTGGCTTGGAGGAAATAACTATCAATTTGAACTTACACTTTACAGAGATTGCTCCGGCATTCCCGCTCCGGCAAACTTTTTACTGTATATGTCTTCCCAATCCTGCGGATTAAGTGACACCCTTACCCTGACTCAGGTAAGTGGAACAGGTCAGGAAATCACTCCTATTTGCCCGGGCGTTCAAAGCACATGCAATGGTGGTAGCGCAATGGGAGTTCAGAAATATGTGTATCAGGCAACAACTACCCTGACAGGGAATTGCAGCGACTGGGTTTTCTACAGCACAGATTGCTGTCGCAACGGATCCATTACAAATATCCTGACTCCGGCATCTTATGGAATCTACATTTCCGCGACACTTGACAATTTAAATTTCCCTTTCAACAACTCGCCATCCTTTGGAAATGATCCGATTGTTTTCCTCACAACAGGAGGAACTCATACCATCTACAATGGTGCTTTCGATATCGATGGTGATTCACTGGCTATCTCTCTTACATCCGCTCTGGATATGACAGGTTTTCCTGTAAGTTACGCATCAGGCTTTAGCCCTTCCAATCCAATTATCTCTTCTCCGGCAATGGTCACAAACCCATTTAATGGAGATATTACAGTTACTCCCACTCAAATGGGCGTGGATGTTGTAGTTTATAAAGTGGATGAATACAGAAACGGACAATTGATCAGCTCCGTCTCCAGAGATATCCAGGTGATAATTAATAACTCAACCAATCAGCTTCCTTCCATTAACGGAATTAATGGTAGCGGTTCATTCGTCACCAGTATTTGTGCAGGAAATACTCTACAGTTCACTATTCAAAGTAGTGATGCTGATGCAGGCGACAGCACATTTATCAGTATTCAATCACCAGGCAACTTAAACCCTGTCATCTCATCCTTTGGAGGTCAACAGGATTCTGTAAATGTGACACTTCCTACAGACACGAGCATGATCAGCGCTCAGGCCTATATCTTTTATATAACAGTTATTGATAATGCATGCCCATACAAAGGACAACAACAATACGCTATTGAAGTATACATCAATGCCTGCAGCCAGGATGTATGGCCGGGAGACGCGAATTCGGATCTGACTTGTGATCTGTATGATGTCCTTCCCATCGGCGTTGCTTTTGGAGCCGCTGGTCCGGTTCGCTCAGGTGCATCCACTGCCTGGGCCGCACAGCCTTCTACTGATTGGGGACAAACTTTGGCAAGCAGCGTGGACTACAAACATGTTGATTGCAATGGCGATGGAATAATTGACAATAATGACACAACGGCAATCGGTTTAAATTACGGCCAGACGCACCCCCTGCGTCTGGCACCGGTTCCGTCTTTGGACGCGGTTAATAATATCTATCTGATCGCCAGCAGAGATTCTGCAGGACCAAGCGACACCTTCGCTGTGCAGACTGTTCTTGGAAGTAGCATGAATCCTGTAAATGCCATCTATGGTATTGCTTTCCGGGTAGAATTCAGCCCGACAGTTGTTGACTCTACAGCATCTTCTTTACAATTCATCAATTCTTCTCTTGGCACGCCAGGAACTGACCTGCTCACATTTGTAAGACCAAACTGGGCTGCAGGGTTCATCGACGCTGTAGCGGTTCGT
>CAYMMN010000207.1:0-6179 GCA_964391495.1 uncultured Flavobacteriales bacterium
CAGCTGCTTTGGCTATCAGCTCAGCGATGTCGAGGACTTTCACGGATTCTTCTTTGTTGAAGTTTTTGACTCCATCGGTCATCATAGTCATGCAAAAAGGACAACCAACGGCAATGTAATCGGGATTAAGCGCGAGAGCTTCTTCGGTACGTTCGACGTTTACGTCTTTACTCCCCTTTTCCGGTTCCTTGAACATTTGCGCTCCGCCTGCACCGCAACAGAAACCTTTGGCTTTGGAACGTTTCATTTCGGATAATTCCGCATCCAGTTTCTCGAGGACTTCACGAGGGGCTTCGTACACATTATTTCCTCTTCCGAGGTAACAAGGATCGTGGAAGGTAATTTTCTTACCCTGAAAACTTCCGCCCTGAACTTTTATTTTTCCTTCAGAAAATAATTTCTGTAACAATTCCGAATGATGTACAACTTCATAATTACCACCCAGCTCAGGATATTCGTTCTTTAATGTATTGAAACAATGCGGACAGGCAGTTACAATTTTTCGTATTCCATATCCATTCAAAACCTGAATATTCATCATTGCCTGCATCTGGAACAAAAACTCATTACCGGCACGTTTCGCAGGATCACCTGTGCAGCTTTCTTCGGAACCCAACACGGCGTATTTAACTCCGGCATGATGCAGAATTTTTGCAACGGCACGGGTAATCTTCTGAGCTCTCTCGTCAAAACTTCCCGCGCAGCCTACCCAGAAAAGTACATCCGGTGCTTCTCCCCTTGCTGCGTATTCAGCCATTGTTGGTACCTGGAAATTCATTTTTTATGAAGGGTTGTTCGTGGTTGGTGATTGGTTGTTGGTGATGTGAAATAATCTGAACTTACTTCTATCCTTCAACCTTAATTTGAATTTTGACTTTTGAATTTTAACTTAATATTATGCTCCTTCTTCCGCCCATTTGAAACGATCTGCCTGAGCGAATTGCCAGGGAGCACCATTGTTTTCAATTTTACTAAACATCCCGGCCAGTTCTTGTGGAACTTTTGATTCTTCCATCACAAGATATCGGCGCATGTCGACAATAATACTGAGCGGATCAATATTCACAGGACAAGCATCCGTGCACGCATTACAACTGGTACATGCCCACAATTCCTCTTCAGTAATATAATTCAGCAATGATTTATCGTCACGGAAATCTTTGCCATGCTTGTCGATATTTTTTCCTACTTCTTCCAGTCGATCACGGGTATCCATCATGATTTTCCGGGGAGAAAGCAATTTCCCTGTTTGGTTGGCAGGACAAGAAGAAGTACAACGGCCACACTCCGTGCAGGAGTATGCATCCATCAGTTGCTTCCAGGTGAGATCATACACGTCTTTGGCACCAAAGCGTAGCGGAGCTGCATTGGGATCAGCGGGTGGAGGAACAGCGGAAGGATCAAGCATCAGTTTCACTTCGCGTGTGACACTTTCCATGTTTGTAAATCTTCCCTTTTGCTCCAGGTTGGAATAATAGGTATTTGGGAATGAAAGGAAAATATGGAAGTGTTTTGAGTACGGAACATAATTGAGGAACAAAAGAATCCCCACAATGTGGAACCACCAGCAGAATCGTTCAATCATCTCCAGTGATTCACTGCTCATTCCGGAAAATAAACTCGCGAACATTGAACTCACAGGGAATGATCCTGCCTGGATATAATGTCCAAACCCTCTGCTTTGAAGAATGCTGTCGGTGGCGTTCATGGTGAGAAAAGCTGTCATCAGCAAGACCTCTGTGATTAGAATGATATTCGCATCGGTACGCGGCCAGGAGGTCATTTCCTTCATCCAAAAGCGTTTCAGCTTCAGGATATTTCTTCGTGCAAGAAAAACAAGTACTCCTACCAACACGAGAAGTGCCAACACTTCAAAACATGCGATCAGAAAATTATATACCGGTCCGAGTGAAGCAAAAAAACGATGTGTTCCAAAAACACCATCAATGATGATTTCCAGGACTTCGAAATTAATGATGATAAATCCAACGTACACAAAAATGTGCATGATTCCTGCAACAGGTCTGACCACCATTTTTGATTGTCCTAGCGCTACACGAACCATGGTCATCCAGCGGTCGCCGGAACGATCATTCCGGTTTAAATCCCGGCCCAGACGAATATTGCGTATAATTTTCGAAAGGTTTCTTGAAAACCAATAAGAAGCCGAAACGAAAAGCAGAACGAAAACTATTTGTGCAATCATGCTTTATTGATTCAATATTTATTGATGAAAGCCAAGCGAAACATTAAGCCACCTTTTTTTCATCCACTATAAGCAAGCAGCAAATTAAAGTCTACTCACTCCATATGTTTTAAAGACCAGAACCATTTAACCAACCACTAACAACTAACAACTAACACCTAACACCTAACACCTAACACCTAACACCTAACAACTACTTCCCGCTCTCCGCCTTTTTCTTCTTCCCTCCAAATGAAATCAAAGAAAGATTGATATATCTCTTCGGATTCTCATGAAGATCGGTAATTAAGGCATCGAGGTTTCTCGCTGTGGAATTCAAATTATTGTACAAACTATCATTCGTTGCCAGTTGACCAAGTGAGCCTTCTCCTTTGTTCATTCCTTCAAACAATATTGCCGTTTGCTCCAGTGTTTTCTTCGCGTTATCTATCGTCAGGGCCAGATTTGCTTTCGCAAGTGTATCCGAGATAGATGCGAAATTGTTCAGGATATCCGCAATCTTGTCGTTGTTATTTTTGATATTAGTAGTAATGGATTCAAGATTGTCGAAGATCATCCGTAAACGACCTTGCTTAGCCAATACTGTATCCATATTCGAAGCGATGTTTTGAATTGAATACAGAGAATTGGAGATACTCTCAAAGGATCTTTTGAGATTATTTTTTGTCTCTTCATTGAACACCCCGCGAAGAATCAATAAAACCGAATCCAATGAACTCAAAAGATTTTCCGCTTTCAGTTTGATTGGTGCGACCTGTGCACTGACTTGTTCTGTCAGACTACTTTGCATCGCACTCTGAAGTGTATCGCCATTTTGCAATTCATCTTGCGAATCACCAAAGACCATACGGATGCCTTTTGTTCCCAGAAGATCTGTACTGTAAATTTCCGCGACGGAGTTTCTCGGGATCCTGACTTTACTGCTAACGTGCATACTCACTAAAATCTTTCCGGAAAAGTCAGGTAAAAGAATAAGGTTTCTGACAAGACCCACTTTCATACCATTCACCAAAATGACATTGCTCGCTGTTAATCCGTCCACTCTGTCGTAGATAGCATACACAAGTTTCTGGCTGGTGAAAAAATCTTTCCCCTTCAGATAATTTACCCCCCAGAACATCAGGGCGATGCCGGTGGTAACAATCAATCCGATTTTTGCTTCTTTCGATAGTTTCATAGATCTCTTTCCTGCCCTGTTAAAGGATTTCCGATTTGTAACAACCGGAAAAGTTCTTAAAAGTAAGTATTTTTTATTTCTTCTTAAGTCGCTCTCTTGCTTCTTTGATACTGATCCGTTTATTGTTGAGATAAGCTACGACAAAGGCATCCTTGAATCCTTTGGCACGCATTTCCTCCTGCAATTCAACAGCTTCCGACATTCCCTGAACTTCACCATAAACGTATTTGTACATTCCTTTCTCCTTCTCTTCTCTTACATCTTTCAAGCCTTTGAATTTGGAACTTCCTTTAACAATTCTTGATGGTGAAATTAAAATCTGTACTCCGAACATTAATGACTCATCCGAATCTGAAGATGCATTATCGGTTTCTTTCGGAAGAGTTGGCACAACAACTTTGTCCTCACGAGTACTTTCGTTGTTGTTTTCTTTTCCTTCTCCAGAATCGGGTTTGGATTCGTTGCCGGATGACTTGACGGCCGGGGTTGAATCTCCAGACTGATTAGAGGGCTCCTGTTCAATCGTCTCCTGCTTTATACCGCTAGACTCAATCGCGCTTTTATAACTTTTGAAAGCATTGTAAATACCAGATGCAATTTCCTGTTGTCCTTTTTCTGAATCCAGATATTTTGCTTCAGCAGGATTGGAAAGGAAACCGGTTTCTATGAGGATACTTGGCATTGCAGTTTTGTACAAAACAAGGAAACCAGCCTGCTTTACTCCGCGACTTGGCCGGCCTTTGGCTTTGAGTTCCTGCTGAACAGATGAAGCCAGCTTCAGACTTTGATCGAGGAAAGTGTTTTGATAGAGTGAGAAAATGATATTCGCTTCCGGACTGTTCGGATCAAAACCATCGTATTGTTTCGTGTAATCTTTTTCAAGGAGTACAACTTCATTTTCCCTTTTGGAAACCTCAAGGTTGGCTTCTGACATGTGCAAACCCATTACCCAGGTTTCAGCCCCCAGGATTTCCTCGTTGCAGACATCCTTCTTCTTTTTCTTGTTGTAATAACAGGCTGAATTGCAATGAATGCAAATAAACAGATCAGCTCTTGCGTTATTCGCGATGGCTGCGCGCTGGTGCAACTCTACAAATACATCAGTCTTACGTGTGTAGATGACTTTTACATCCGGAAAATGATCCTCGATATATTTGCCGAGCTTCAATGCAACACCCAAAGCCACATCTTTTTCCTTCACATTCTTTCCCAGACAGCCGGAATCATGGCCGCCATGCCCGGCATCGATCACAACTTTGGTCACACCGTACGGACGGGATTTGAAAGGAGTAAATGAGGTGGAAATAAGTAAACAACCAATTGCCAGTAGTTTACCAACAAAAGGAAGTCCGGGACGATATTTTTTCGTTAGTTTTGAAGCCAAAACAAAGGCAAAATTTTACGTAGAATTGTTACGGCAAGTATCCAAAATATCAACCCCGCTTTTAGCGCTTTTCCTGCTTGTTTTTCAACAATTTGCTGTTGGTTCAAGAGTTCCTGCATTCCTGTCTGAAACCGCTGTTTTAGCGGATTCTGATAGCCTGGTAAAACCCGTCGATAGTTTAACAATTGTTGCAGATACTAACGTAAGCGACGACGATGTATTGAAGTCAAAAATCCATTACCATGCCACTGATTCCATACGTGTTGATGTAGAACAGGAAATTGTGTATCTGTATGGTAATGCAAAGGTTGACTACGAAGATTTGCATCTGAAAGCGAATTATATCCTCATCAATATGGGGAAAAAGGATCTGTACGCTGAAGGAACTACAGACAGCAGCGGAGTCTTGACCGGAACACCGGAATTCTCTCAGGCGGATCAGCAATTCCGTTCCAATTCAATTCATTATAACTTTGAATCCAAGAAAGGTAAGATCGGTTATGTGATTACCCGTGAAGGCGAAGGATATATTCACGGTGAAGTCGTGAAGAAGGATCCTGAAAATAATTTCTTCATCAAAAATGGATTGTACACCACTTGCGATCTCGATACTCCTCACTTCGCCATCCAGGCGAATAAACTCAAAGTCATCAGCAATAACAAAATTGTTACCGGTCCGGCTTATCTCACGATTGAAAACATCCCTACTCCATTTCTGATCCCGTTTGGATTTTTCCCAAATAAAAAAGGCAGAAGTTCAGGAATCATCTTTCCTGCGTTTGGTGAATCAACAGAGCGAGGATTTTATTTCCAGCATCTCGGTTATTATTTCGGGTTCAGCGATTATTTCAATCTTGCCCTCACCTCTGATTTGTACACAAAAGGAAGTTACACACTCGATCTTTCATCCATTTACAAAAAAAGATATCGTTATTCAGGAACTTTAAGACTTAGCTATGCAAAAAGTCTGACCAGCGAACCGGAACTCCCGGATTTCTCCAGTGTGAAAGATTTTCATGTCAACTGGACACATAGCCAGGACCCGAAAGCGAATCCATACCGTTCGTTCAATGCGACTGTCAATGCGGGTACTTCGAAGTATTATCGGAATACTATTTCTTCGGTGAATAATTTCCTGTCGAATACATTCTCCTCTTCTATCGCTTACAGCAGATCCTTCCCTGATAAACCCATGAACCTGGGGATCTCACTGAATCATACACAGAATACGATCACACATGACATTCGGATCACAGCTCCGGATGTGAGCTTCAACATCGCCAGGATTACACCTTTCAAACGGAAACATGCAATTGGTGCACAAAAATGGTTTGAGAAAATCGGAACTTCTTATTCTTTGCGAGCGACAAATTATGTGCAGACAAAAGATTCTTTGCTCTTCGAACAAAATA
>CAYMMN010000208.1:0-6145 GCA_964391495.1 uncultured Flavobacteriales bacterium
ATAATTCAATTTTACAAGTAGTTTAGAGATTAGCTGACTAGCTAAATTTCCAACATCCAACATCTAACATCTAACATCTAACATCTAACCTCTAACCACTAAGCACCAACCACTAAAAACCAACAACCAAAAACTAAGTCTGAATAACCCCCACATTATACGCCTTAGTGAGTGGAGCATGGTTAGCGGCTTCGATGCCCATGGAAATCCATTTACGGGTATCTGTCGGGTCGATAACTGCGTCGAGCCACATGCGTGATGCGGCGTAATAAGGGGAGATCTGACTATTGTATCGGTCTGTAATTTTTTTGAGTAATTCTGTTTCGTCTTCTTTGGTAATTTCTTTGCCTTTGGATTTCAATGCGCTCACCTGGATTTGCAAAAGAACTTTTGCAGCCTGAGCACCACCCATAACAGCGATCTGCGCAGTGGGCCAGCCTACAATCAGTCGGGGATCATAAGCTTTTCCGCACATCGCGTAGTTCCCGGCTCCGTATGAATTGCCAATAATCACCGTGAATTTTGGAACAACAGAGTTGCTCATTGCATTCACCATTTTCGCTCCATCTTTGATGATCCCACCTTGTTCACTTCGGGATCCAACCATAAAGCCGGTGACATCCTGCAAAAACACCAGAGGAATTTTTCGCTGATTGCAATTCATGATAAAACGTGCTGCCTTATCCGCTGAATCGGAGTAGATCACACCACCGAATTGCATTTCTCCTTTTTTGCTCTTTACAACTTTACGTTGATTGGCAACAATTCCAACAGCCCAACCATCAATCCTTGCTACACCGCAAATGATGCTTTGTCCGTACTTGTCTTTGTATTCATCGAACTCACTATTGTCCACGAGGCGATAAATCACTTCATGCATATCGTATTGTTTCGAAGCTTCCGTTGGGACAATGCCGTAAAGGTCTTTGACATTCTTTTGTGGAGGAGCACTTTTCTCTCTGTTGAATCCGGCTTTTTCAAAATCACCCAGCTTGCTGAAAATATTTTTGATATGATCGAGCGCAGATTTATCATCAGGATATTTATTGTCTGTCACACCGGAAATTTCGCATTGTGTAGTCGCACCACCCAGTGTTTCATTGTCAATATCTTCACCAATTGCCGCTTTTACCAGATACGATCCGGCAAGAAAAATAGAACCGGTTTTATCGACGATCATCGCTTCATCCGACATGATTGGGAGATAAGCACCACCTGCTACACAGCTGCCCATAATCGCCGCAACCTGGATGATTCCCATCGACGACATCACCGCGTTATTTCTGAAGATCCTGCCAAAATGTTCTTTGTCGGGAAAAATCTCGTCCTGCATCGGTAAAAAAACACCGGCACTATCGACGAGATATATTATTGGTAAGCGATTCTCAATGGCAATTTCCTGAGCACGCAGATTTTTCTTGCCGGTCATCGGAAACCATGCTCCGGCTTTTACAGTTGCATCATTGGCAACAATTACACATTGTCTTTTGGATACATAACCGATACCAACCACAACACCGGCTGCCGGGCATCCGCCATATTCTTCATACATTCCTTCAGCTGCAAAGGCGCCAATTTCCAGAAAGGAACTTCCTTTGTCGATGAGGTATTCGATGCGCTCACGAGCGAGAAGTTTTCCCTGTTCGTGTTGTTTATCGGCATTCTTTTTTCCACCGCCCAGGGCAACTTTACTTAGTTTCGATTTTAGCTGGTCAACAAGCTGACGCATGCTATCCTCGTTTTTATTGAATTCAAAATCCGTCATATTTCAGGCAATTTACTGCGGCCCAAAGATAGGGGAAAAGGCTTTCAAAGTTTTCTGTACTGATGTGGAACCGACTTAATTTTTAACACGAAACGGAATAATATCAACACTTCACCATTTCTTGAAAACGAAAAAAACAGCCAGGATCATAAAGAAAAATCCGACCAGATAATTCCATTGCAATTTGTCGGTCTTGAAAATGAATACGGTGCAAATGGTAAAAACGAAAAGTGTAATCACTTCCTGCAGCATTTTCAACTGAAATAAATTGAAAGGACCTCCATTTGACTCATGTCCAATGCGATTTCCGGGGACCTGAAACAGATATTCAAACAAAGCAATAAACCAGCTGATAAGAATGATACCAAGCAGACTGGTATCCTGTAAAATATTCCATTTTTTAAATTGCAGGTGCCCGTACCATGCGAAGGTCATAAAGAAATTCGCAATCACCAGCAGAGTAATGGAGAATACACCTTTCACCTTATTTCTCCTGTGATTTTTTCGATTTCTTCATTCCGGGTAATGAGGGTTTCACACGTTCCATTTTGTAGGGAGTAAATTCAAAACGGGAAATGACAACTTCCATTTCTTTCAGATTGGAAGGTTCGGATGCTTTGTACAACCACAAATTAATACTGACCTTTTCATGACCTGTCTTGTAGGCTATATCAGGTTTGTATTTGTAGTCCTTATAAATTTGCCCGACACTATCCGGATTAATTCCGTGTTCGTATCTGGAATTGAAGGTGATTTTCTTTTTTCTTACAGAAAATTCATGACGGGTAGGGCGGTTCAGATCAGTATCAAAACGAAAAGCTTTTTCTTCATAGGGTTGAATAACGTATTGAGTATTCAGATCAGTCTCTTTTCCCCATTTCGAAAATTCAATATCTATTTCCTTGTGGAAATTGCTCGTGTCGGTATGGTCATACATAAACAAACCAATAACGACATCTTTATCCAAAGGCTGAGGCAAGCGATCGATGAAGAAAACATATTTACCATAACCAAGGCTCTTCAGCATCTGGACTTCTGAACAATACCAGCGATCATTTTTATAACGAAGTTTAAGATGGAGTTTACCGTCTTCATCTACCCAGACATTCTCTTTTGATCCGGAAAAATAATTTCTGCCGGGACCTGTATGTTTGTCAAATGACTCTTTCACAGCCCAGGAATATCCTGAAAATTCCAGTGTATCTCCTCCGTAATAATCAAATTCAGAGCGGATTTCAGAGGCTGAAATAGTATTTACCATGAAGTACAAGGACAATAGGCAGAGTGGAAGAAATTTTCGTTTTCTTTTTTTCATAGAGTCGGGCACATTCCATCCATTCAATGAAGTTTGGGGGAAGAAAGAGGAAGAAATGAAGCGCGTTAAATTCATGCGCGGGGGTGATGTTTGATAATGGACTGACGGAGATAATCTCTGTCGAGGTGGGTATAAATTTCTGTTGTAGTGATCGATTCATGTCCGAGCATTTCCTGCACGGCTCTCAGGTCAGCGCCACCTTCGATCAGATGTGTAGCAAAGGAGTGTCGGAATGTATGCGGACTAATACTCTTTTTCAGATTTATCTTTTCAGCGAGTTGTTTGATGATGGTGAAAATCATAATCCGGCTGAGCTGGCTACCTCTTTGATTCAGGAAGATGATGTCCTCATTCCCCGGTTTAATGGAAAGATGACAACGAATTTCATCCATGTAAATTTTAATGTGCTTGATGGCGACACTGCCAATTGGCACAAGGCGTTCTTTGTCACCTTTTCCCGTCACTTTTACAAATCCGATTTCAAGGTGCAGATTAGAGATTTTCAGATTGACCAGTTCACTTACACGCAGTCCGCAGCTGTACAAGGTCTCCAGAATAGCTTTGTTTCGTACACCTTCCGGTTTACTCAGATCAATGGCTGCAACCAGTTTGTTGATATCTTCAATGCTCAGGGTATCCGGCAATTTTCGGCCCAACTTGGGTGTTTCAAGCAGCTGGGAAGGATCATTTGAGATCAGATTTTCCATCAGGCAATACTTGAAAAATCCTTTTATGCCTGAAATTATCCTCGCCTGCGACCGGGCGCTCAGGCCCAATTCATTGATCCATTTCAAAAAATCCTGCAAATGCTCCAGTTTTAAATCAGCTGGAGTATGCGCTAATGAGTTGAGTTGCAAGTACTGATCAAGCAGAGCAATGTCATGCATATAGGCTTCCACGGAATTTCCGGAAAGGGAACGTTCCAGTTTCAGGTAGGATTTAAATCCATTTATGTATGATTTCCAGCTCAAAGGATGCTTTTTAGGACCTTAGTCAAAGTTGAACATTCGGGCGCTCGGATCAATCTAATACTGAAAAACTTTTCCACATACGCTTCTGAATAATTGTGAGTAATTTCGCCTCAAGAATAAGGTAATCCAATGAGAATATTCATCCTGAACGGCCCCAATTTAAATCTGCTCGGACAAAGAGAAACCAGTGTATATGGAACAGAATCTTTTGAATACTATTTTGAAAAACTGAAAAATCTGTTTCCGGATCATTCATTCGAATTCAAACAGAGCAATATCGAAGGGGAACTCATTAATATGCTCCATGAACAGGGCTTTTCAGCAGATGGTATCATTCTGAATGCAGGCGGATACACGCATACATCTGTTGCTTTGGCTGATGCAGTTGCAGCCATTCGCACTCCCGTAATTGAAGTTCACATTTCAAATGTGTACGCCAGGGAAGATTACCGTCATGTTTCTCTCATGGCCAAAAATTGTCTGGGAGTGATTGCCGGCTTTGGTCTGGATTCGTACAAACTGGCAATTGAAGCTTTTCTGATGAAAAATAATTTGAAGTAAGGCAGAACTGTTCATCACTTCACTGAAAAAGCAAACGACATCGACCTTTTGATTTCTTTTTGCAAAGCCAATACACGATCTTTCGCTTTCAGGGCTTGTCCCAATCGCAAACTGTCATTGTTAGCCTGATAATAAAACACATGCTGATCCAACATCGCCTGGAAATCTACCATTTTATCAATTGCTCCGGCATCCGTAAAAAGTAATTTTGAGTTGATGAATGGAAAATCCATTCTTAAAAATTCAGCAGCACTAAGTGAATCACCGGGAATTGATGAAGAAAAACATCCGGAGACATAGCGTTTCGAATCGTACAGTTTTTGATTGGAATAAAAGTAATGGCATTTTGGATCTGTCAGGAAAGCATGATGTTCTTCAGCTGCGACAGCCTCCATTTTGGCTAATACATTGCGGAAAGAAATTACAAGTGCAGTCGTGCTGAGGTCACAACCGGTATTTTCAATTTGTTCCGGGTGCTCGGCACGCAGTGCATCAATGAAAGCATCGTACTCTTTTTGAATTTTTTTATAAAATTCAGGATATAAAACAGGGAGGATCCTGTAATGGGTGAACTTTAAATCATAATTCAACACAACAAGGTCCGGCCTGAAGTTCTCTGCAATTCTGTAATAGTAATACTGGATTACAGTGGACCAGTCGGAGATAAGTACAACACTGTTTTTTGGACTGGAGACATCCAGCAAATGCATTAAATCCGAACTTACAGGGTAAGTTTTGCGGTTATGATCAGCATAATTAAATGTAATCTGTCCAAGTAAAAACAAGGGCAAAACAAATGGAAGTTTGAATCGATCATAGAATTCATAAATCCCGAAAAACACTGCGACACTTAGCATCAAAAAGGGAAGCAACATGTAAGCGTCTGTACTTGCCCATTGATTATTATTAAGCTGATAGAAAAACAGGAATAAGAAAAAGAGCAGGATCATGTTGAGTACCCTGAAATTTTTTCTTTTCCATAGAGTAGAAATTCCCAAAAGAAAAAATGGAAAGAAAAGAAACAACTGTATAACAGTTAGTTTCAGGAAAAAGGGGATACGCGCCTCTATAATTTTCTTAGAGGTATTGGAAATGTTTTTAGAATAGGAACCACCGCTCATGTGGTAAATCATACTGCTGATTGTATCCGGTTTGCCAAACATAAACGGATATTCCTGCTGTGCCCGTAAAAACATCCATCCGTAAAAAAGAAGAGTTATTCCCGCGGTGATGCCTGTAAGTAACAGAAAGTTTTTTGTTTGAAGTGTGCTGAAATACTGACTGACAAATCCCGGGCTTGTTGATTTTTGTTTTCGTTTATTTTTATCCTTTTCATTTTGTTTCGTCGCGAGTTTGTGCTTGAAAAGAGTTTCCAGGAAGAAAAGTGGAGTGAATGGCAGGAACATAATCATTGTAAGATGATGATTCGATAATCCCATGGCCAGCCCGATAGCTCCAACTACCAGGTAAGAAAATTTTCTGCTGAAATGATAATGGGTGAGTCCAAATAAGACGATTGCCAAGGACAACACC
>CAYMMN010000209.1:0-6098 GCA_964391495.1 uncultured Flavobacteriales bacterium
CCATTATAAACCGGATGTGGCATATAACCATAATCAAACCAATGATACCCTTTCAACCGGATATAAGGTTTCCATGAACTTGCATCCGCGTTATAGTCCGCTACATATTTTGTGTACGATTCAACATTTGAATGTGATGCCAGCCATGGACCCATGAAAATCGGTTCGGAAGAAAAGATTGGCATTACATCTACAGGCTGATTCAATGAAGCAAGATAACTAAGACGTGTCTGGCTATAACCATATACTGATGAAGGATTGATTCGGTATGCATGTAAAAGAATCCTGTCCGTATTACGAACAATCTGTTGTGCCTGTCCCTGGTTAAACCAACCTACATAAGTTTCAGAGATGGCTCCCTGTACACTTGCAAGGGAATCAATATTGTGCATTTGAGCAATGTAAAACTTAAAACCACCTGATGAATCACAACCACAATTGTTTGGTTGTAAATATTGTGTGCAATAATATCCTCCCGGATTCACTGAAGATGTTGTCCAGAATTCAAATTCAAGGTTGAAGACATTGAATTTTTCATTCGCATTTGTATGTGCATTATTATATGGAGCAATTTTATCGCGAAATGTTGAGTATGACTCTCCAACAGCACCAATATTGATGATGCCATAATTCTCACGCGCTCTGCGAATAAAACTTGCAAGTGTATTTACACTATTCGCGTTTGAGAAATTGATATTGTGCAGATCATAAAGAGCAAGATAGTTGAATGAACTGTCTTGTGCATAATGCAAAAGACTATCTTCCTTTACAGTGTTTCCAAGGATCTGTGAAAAATTGTCGATGTAAATCCCTCTGAGATCAGTCGTTTGGGAATAAGCTCCTGAACTCAGGAGGAGCAGTGTAATCAGCAGCCGGGTGTAAATTGATTTCATTCGCAGGTGTATTAGAGGTGTGTTTTATTTGATAAGGGCAAAGTACCTCCACAGAAGTATCGGAAATGGAAAGAGATCAGGTTTTGGATTGTCTTGTAAGGATTCACTTGTTGTCAGTGCAAGAAATAGTTAAAGTCTGCTCAACTTTGGAGAAAAAATGGGGCAAAATCCAAATTGAATGCCATTTTAAGCGTATTTTCAGCCATTTATGAAGATTCAGTAGTTGTAAGGAAAAATTGACCCTGCCAGTTAAAAGTGATTCCAGGCAAAGAATATTCACCGAATTCAATTCCAGTTTACAGTTTAAGCTTTGGAATTCCGTTCTTTGTTGCTCAATAAATTCCCGACATGAAAAAATTTGCAATCGCAATACATGGTGGCGCAGGTACAATTCTTCGCTCTGCACTGACTGATGAAAAAGAAAGAGCATACCGGGCAGGATTACAGGAAGCACTGGAAGCGGGAATGAGCATACTCTCACGAGGTGGCAAATCACTGGATGCGGTTCAGGCAGCTGTGGAAAGCCTTGAAAATTGTCCCTTGTTCAATGCCGGAAAAGGTTCCGTTTTCACGAATGATGGCAGACATGAAATGGATGCTTCAATCATGGAAGGATCAACACTACGTGCAGGCGCTGTTGCCGGAGTTCATCAGATAAAAAACCCTGTTGCACTGGCACGCGCGATTATGGATCAAACAGAACATGTGATGCTGAGTGGAGCAGGAGCAGAGGAGTTCGCCAAACGTGCAGGTATAAAAACTGAAAACGATGATTACTTCTTTAATCAGTTTCGGTTTGACCAGTTAAAAGAAGTACAGGACAGTGAAAAAACCATACTGGATCATAGTGACAAAAAGTTCGGTACTGTTGGTGCTGTCGCATTAGATATGGAAGGGCATCTTTCTGCTGCAACTTCCACCGGAGGAATGACCAATAAAAGATATGGACGGGTTGGAGACAGTCCTGTCATCGGAGCAGGAACTTACGCAAACGACCTCACCTGTGCCGTATCCTGTACAGGCCATGGTGAGTTTTTTCTCCGTGCCGTTGTGGCCTACGATGTTTCCTGTCTGATAGAATACAAGGGCTATTCTTTAAAACAAGCATGTGAAAAAGTTGTACTGGATAAACTTCTTAAAATAGGAGGAGAAGGCGGACTCATTGCCATAAACACCCTTGGAGAAGTGGAATTGGTCTTCAATTCTGAAGGAATGTACCGCGGTTTCGCTGATAACCTCGGAAATAGCTTGATTTCCATCTATAAAGACTGAAAAAATTAACAGCCGTTCTTTTTTTTCATTTAACAGAGAAATTGTCAGAATAGCTTCATTATCACTATTTCGCTTTACTGGTATGCCCTCGTTTTGTACATTTGTTCATGAGCAGAAGTTGCTTGAAATCAGCACCTTTTTTTATCTGTAGAACCAACAGTATTTTACTCTTGGTCCTTTTGCTTTTTAGTGCATCCTCCTTTGCTACACATATTGTCGGTGGTGAAATGAACTACCGCAATTTGGGTGGTAATCTTTACGAAATCAAACTTACCGTCTACCGCGATTGTTATAATGGTGTTGCACCTTTCGACAATCCTGCTTCCGTCGGAATTTTTGACGCGAACAATAATCTTGTTTCGGTTGTAACTCCAAGTATCAACGACCGGCAGCAGGTACCCAATGCGATCAATACTCCCTGCCTGATCCCTCCTTCGGATGTCTGCTATGAAGTTGCACACTACATTTTTACGACTTCATTACCGCCAATTGCGGGAGGATATCAGATCGTTTATCAGCGTTGTTGCCGGAACAGTACCATTGTTAACCTTGCAAATGTAAACAGTACCGGTGCAACTTATCTCGCGACAATTCCCGATCCATCCATTGCTACAGTAAACAGCAATCCAGTATTCAATAGCTGGCCACCCACTTTTATCTGTCTTGGTGCTCCATTCACAAATGATCACTCCGCGACAGATCCTGACGGAGATTCTCTGGTATATGAACTTTGCACACCTTATAATGGAGCGGATCCGAATATACCAATGCCACAACCACCCAATCCTCCTCCTTATGATACTGTTGTGTTCATACCACCTTATTCATTGAGTGATGTAATGGGAGGCACTCCTATGTCCATCGATTCGAGAACCGGACAACTAAAAGCGACTCCTTCTTCTGTCGGGCAATATGTTTATGGTGTGAGAGTAGTGGAATATAGGAACGGAGTCAAAATAGGAGTAACGCAGCGTGATTTCCAGGTGAACGTTGTCCCTTGTCCGCAAATCACCGTGGCTTCCATATTTTCTCCTACAATTGTATGTGGTAGTCTCGTAGCTGCCTTCACAAACAACAGTTTCAATGCGGGAACTTATTTGTGGAACTTTGGTGATGCTACTACAACTGCAGATACTTCCTCCCTGCAAAGTCCCAATTGGTTGTATCCTGATACAGGAAATTACCTGGCTACACTGATTGCATATTCACCGATCAATCCCGATTGTAACGATACCGCGGAAGGAATTGTCAGAGTTTATCCTGTCTTCAATGCCGCGTTCAATACAATAAACGAACGTTGTAAATCTGTCTTTGAATTTAATGATCAATCCTATGGAATAGGAGGGACCGCCTCATTTTGGGCCTGGTCATTTGGTGACGGGCAGACTTCTGCAGTTCAGAATCCTATTCACGATTATTCCCAACCCGGACTATACGATGTACAACTCATTACATCTACAGATTCCGCATGTCTGGATACAATGACTCAAACCATCTCAGTATTGCAGGTACCGGTTGCTTCCTTTGTTCCGTCCCTGGATACCTGTCAAAGAATAGTGAGTATAGAAAATACTTCGGAATATGCTTCCGAGTTTCATTGGAGTTTCGGTGATTCATTTTATTCTGATGATGAATCACCTGAGCATGCTTACGCAGCTTCCGGCTCATATCAGATCCAGGCTACAGTTGTTACAGATTCGGGTTGTGTTGATATTACAGATTTTTATCCTTTGAGCATCCCTCCTTTACCTGTTGCAAGATTTTTAGATTCAGTAGCATCCTGTGATTCTGTTGTCACCTTTACAAATACTTCTTCTGACGCTGCTTTCTATAACTGGGATTTTGGCGATGGTGAAACCAGTGATCTGGAAACTACACAACACACTTATGAAATGTCAGGTCAGATTCCGGTGACACTGATTGCTACCTCAGCATATGGTTGCAAGGATACTTTATCGAGGGATTTGTTCTTTGTGAGTTTTAAAAAAGCGGAATTCAATTCCTTCCTTGATTCATGTAGTGGACTTGTAAGTTTCAGGGATGTTACAAAAAATGCAGTTTACTATCACTGGGACTTTGGCGATGGTGATACCAGCACAGTCGCAGAACCGGTTCACAAATACAAAACTGATGGAGAATATCAGGTTGTTTTAAAAGTGAACAATGAAACCAGTTGTGTGGATACTACTTTTAATTTCACACATTATGAATCCCCATTGGGTGAAAGTGTTTTCATCCCCAATTCTTTTACTCCGAATGGTGATAATCTCAATGATATTTTTAAAGCTGAAGTTTTTCGCCCATGTGATACGTATTCTTTATCCATTTTCGACCGATGGGGACAAAGGGTCTATGAATCCAATGACGTCGCGAATGCAAATTGGGATGGAACTTTGGATGGAAGAAGAATCGAATCTGGGGTTTATGTATATATCCTAAAGGGAACTGAACTCGAAAAAAGAGGCATCATCAATATTATCCGATAAATTAGCCTTCAAACGTAACAGTAAATCACTATTTCCCTTTTCTTTTCCGGATAGTTTCTTCGTAAATTTTAATAAGCGGTTCAACGACTACATCGATGTTGTGATAATCTTCCGCATATTTCCTGCTCTCAATTCCTTTCTTATTTCTCAATTCAGGATGTAACAAAAGATTTTCCAGCTGCTGATAAATCGTATCCGGATTGGTATTGATGATGGGAGAAGTACCCGGAAAACACTCAAGAACGGATGGTTTCATGTAACACATCACCGGTTTACCAAAAGCAAAGGCCTCCATGGTCGCCATTCCGTAACTGCCAAGAATGAGCTGATCAACAAAAATGTCACACTGACGGATTGTATCCAATGCTCTTGTTCTTTCAAATTTATGAACCAGGATAAATTCCAGATCATATTTTTGTTTTAGCTTCTCAACTGCATCCACAACATAGGAAGTTCCCTTACACACAGGAGCAGAAGGGGCATGCACAATCAAAGGTTTTTTATTGGTGGCTGATGGATACTGTGGAGTATACAAGCCCAAATCAATGCGCTGAATAAACTTTACATACTCCGGAAAAATTTCAGGGAGAATGTATTGCTCCATCCCAGGAAAAACCAGAGGAACAAAGCCCGCCTGTTGATACATCTTCTGGATTTGTTTTGAATGATCCATGCTTTCGTAAGCGTATTCATAACCATTGTGGAAGATAGCTTTGTAATAAGGATTATCAGCGAATTCCACTTCAGGAATACGAATGTCACTTCCAACCCATTCGACAAGACAGGGTTTTTTGTAATATTTTATTATCGGCAGGGTTAATTTCAGCAATGGAATGCTGAAAGTTCCACACCAATGGATCACGTCCGCCCATTGAATGGCTCTTACGGTCTCCAGATAAAACCGGCTGAGGTTATAAAATTTCTGCGGAAAGCCGTAGGGTAAATTCTTGAGCTGGTAGGATTTGAAATTCTTGTTATCCTGGTAAGGATTGGAATCAATAAACAATGCCTTCGCGTCAACTCCGGCATGGATCAGACGATCCACCGTAATCGCAGGCATGGATGCAATGTTTGAAGGTAAAACCAGGACTTTCAAGACAGAGTAAATTTATTTTTTACCACGCATGGTGATACCGTAAAAATCCGTGAACTCGTGGGTTACTTTCAGGCCGGCTTTGGCAAACCATCCTCTGACTTCTTCTGTCGTATGACGTGTACAATTTTGAGGATGATACCAGTCAAAATTGATAACTGAATTATCGTGAAAGCTCATGCTGTCGCTCCAGAAACATTTGAAGAAAAAATGATAGATGAGTCTTTGTACATCGTATTCGCCGGCTTCAATTCCCATTACATCAAGCGCAGGAACAGTAACCTTTACATTCTGTTTGTGTAATTTCATTCTAAATCTGGTGATCTTATCAAAAACTTTCATTAGATCTTCTTT
>CAYMMN010000210.1:0-6086 GCA_964391495.1 uncultured Flavobacteriales bacterium
CTCCCCGTGATCTTCCACGATATTTGCTGATTCTTGGAGATGCTTCATACGATAATAAATCACGGGTCTCTTCAAACACGAATTTCGTTACCTCCTACCAGTCATCCGGATCATTGAACCAGACTCAAACATATATGTCGGATGACTTCTTTGGTTTGCTCGATGATTCAGAAGGAGAATGGAACAATGGCGAAATTGTTGACCTGAGTGTAGGTCGTTTGCCAGTGAAATCTGTCCAGGAGGCGGAAGCTATGGTGAGAAAAATCATTCATTATGCAGGTGGTGATATCACCAATCCAGGAACGGCCAATGGAACAAATAATACTGTTTATGGTGATTGGCGTAATATTGTCACTTTTGTCAGCGATGATCAGGACAGCAACACTCATTTTAAGCAAGCGGATACACTGGCCCGAAGATTCAGCAGAGACTATCCTCTTTTGAACATTGATAAAATTTACATGGATGCTTACAACCAGCAATCCACCCCTGGAGGCAATCGCTATCCTGACGGTCATGCAGCATTGGTTGATCGCGTACAAAAAGGTTCTCTATTATTAACCTATATCGGACACGGTGGTGAAGTCGGATGGGGACATGAAAGGTTCCTGGAAGTTGATGACATCAACAACTGGACGAACATAAATGCTCTTCCCGCTTTTCTTACTGCTACCTGTGAATTCACACGTGTTGATGATCCTGCCAGAACCTCCGCGGGAGAATTGGTTTTTCTCAATCCCAACGGTGGTGGAATTTGTCTGTTCACCACTTCACGACTCGCCTTCTCAAGCTCCAACTACAATCTTTGCCAGAAATTTTATACGCATGTTTTCACAGAAATTGATGGACGCATGCCAACCATCGGAGATATATTTGAGCAGACAAAAATTGATGTGTATACCGATCAGTATGTAAGGAACTTTATCCTCATCGGTGATCCTGCATTACGCATGGCATACCCGAAAATGTCTGTAAAGACCAATACTATCAACGGAACCAATATCAGCTCTGGCGTCGACACACTCAAAGCTCTGAGACGCATTACCATCACTGGCGAAATTCTGGATGTGAATGGTGTAAAAGCAACCTCATTCAACGGAATTATCTATCCTACAGTATATGACAAATGGGTCACTTATTATACCCTCGGTAACGATAGAAATGTAACAAACGATCCATCCTATGCAGCCCCGTTTGATCTTCAGAAGAATATTATCTATCGGGGTAAATCGAGTGTGGTCAATGGTGACTTTACATTTTCTTTTGTTGTTCCAAAAGATATCCAGTTCCAATATGGTTTTGGCAAGCTTAGCTATTACGCGCAGAATGGCTCTATGGATGCGGCAGGTTACAGCAATAGTATAGTTGTCGGAGGATATGACAATTCTGTTCCTGCGGATGTTCAGGGTCCCGCTATCAAATTGTACATCAATGATGACAAATTTGTACGTGGTGGAATGACGGATAAGAACCCTGTATTGTATGCTGTTGTCACCGATAGCAGCGGATTAAATACTGTTGGAACAGGAATCGGACACGATGTAACAGCAGAGCTTGACAATAGCAACAGCAAGATTTATGTGCTCAATGATTATTATGAAAATGATCTGAATAGTTACCAGAAAGGGAAAGTGAAATATCCGTTTAAAGATCTGGCTCCGGGTCCTCATTCCGTCAACTTCAAAGTGTGGGATGTATTCAATAATTCCAGTGAAGCAAGCACCGATTTTGTGGTAGCCGAATCCGCGAAGCTGGCACTTGACCATGTATTGAATTACCCGAATCCCTTTACAACGCACACAACTTTTATGTTTGAACATAATCGTCCTTATACTAATTTGGATATTCAGGTTCAGATTTTCACTGTTTCCGGAAAACTGATAAAAACCATCGGAAGCAGAATATATTCTGAAGGTTACCGTTCAGATGAACTGGAATGGAACGGATTGGATGATTTTGGTGATCGAATCGGAAAAGGTGTGTATGTTTACAAGCTCCGTGTACGCACAGAAGACGGAGATTATGCTGATAAATTTGAAAAACTCGTGATTCTGCGTTAATTAAACAAAACCATTCTTGTTAATTCACGTATATTTGCCGTCCACATTTTAGAACCAAGATGCATTTTACTCAAAAAAAGGCCTTTATAGCTATCTTTAGCTTCCTGCTGGCAGCAGGTTCTTCATCTGCACAGATCAGTTCTTTTAAAGATTCTCTTCTCGGTCAGATCAACACTATCACTACCGCTGTCCCTTTCCTCCAGATTGCACCTGACTCTCGTGCAGGTGGAATGGGCGACTATGGTGTTGCAACAACTCCGGATCCAAATTCCATTCACTGGAACCCGTCGAAACTCGCTTTCGCGGATAAAAATTTCGGATTCTCGATCTCATACACTCCATGGCTTCGTGCACTGGTGAATGACATCAACCTGGCCTATATTTCAGGATACAAAAAACTTAAAGGCGACCAGGCTATTGCAGCCTCCCTCCTCTACTTCTCTCTCGGAAACATTGACTTTACTAATGACAACGCGGAGAAAGTTGGCTCTTTCAATCCGAATGAATGGGCGTTGGATGTGGCTTATGCACGCAAACTGGGAGAAAATATTTCCGGTGGACTCGCCTTGCGTTACATCTACTCCAACCTTACCGGAGGTGTAGCGATCGCCAACAATACAATTCAAACACACGCCGGTACTTCTGTTGCAGCGGACATCTCCGGTTATTACAGAAAAGATGTAGAAATCTCCAACAAAAAATCTCTGCTTGGAATCGGTTTGAACATCTCCAACATTGGCGCGAAGATTTCCTATACTGATACCAAATCAAAGGACTTTATTCCAATGAACTTCCGTTTGGGTACAAACCTGAAAATAGATCTGGACAACTACAACACAATCGCTTTTGGAGCCGACATCAACAAGCTGCTTGTACCTACTCCTCCGGTTTATCTGAAGACAAATGATGGCCGCGACAGCCTTGACGCGAACTTTAATAAAATTGTTCAGGCAGGTAAAGACCCGAGTAATGTCGGTGTGCCGGCTGCTCTGTTCAGTTCATGGTCTGATGCTCCTGCAGGATTCAAAGAAGAATTGAAAGAGTTCACCTACTCCATCGGTGCAGAATATTGGTATGATAAACAATTTGCAATCCGTGCCGGTTACTTCCACGAAGCAAGTACAAAAGGTAATCGTAAATTCTTCACTATCGGCGCAGGTTTACGATACAATGTATTCGGACTTGATTTCGCTTACCTTATCCCTACCACACAAAGAAACCCACTTGAAAATACTCTTCGCTTCACCCTCATCTTTGATTTTGAAGGCTTGAAAAAGGAAAATCAGGACAGTACTGAATAATTAGAAAAAATATTTTTAAAAAGAAAAGCGGGTGATTCTTCATCCGCTTTTCTTTTTTGTGTTTTCTTTGTATCCGGATATGAAAAAAATAAGAATCGGTTTTGGTTTTGATGTTCATCAACTGAGGGATGAACGGGAATTCTGGCTCGGTGGAATTCGTATTCCACATACTAAAGGTGCAGTCGGGCATTCTGACGCTGATGTGATGATCCATGCAATGTGCGATGCTTTACTTGGAGCCGCCAACCTCGGTGATATCGGCAAACACTTCCCTGATACCTCCTCTGAATTTAAAAATATCGATAGTAAAATTCTGCTCAAACGCGTTTGTGAACTGCTTGCTGAAAAAGAATGGGAAATCGGAAATCTGGACATCACACTCTGTCTCGAGAAACCAAAAATAGCAGGCTTTATTCCTCAAATGCAGGAAGCACTCTCGACCGTAATGAGCATCCATTCAGAGGACATATCCATCAAGGCAACTACCAACGAAAAGCTTGGATATGTAGGCCGTGAAGAAGGCATCCACTGCTACGCTGTCGCGTTAATTTTCAGAAAATAAATCAGAATGATGTGAAAGTATAACCTATTCCGACGATGTAATCATTCGCCGGGCTGACCAGGCTGTGCTGAATCAGGTAAAAGAGGTTGATACTGTGTCTTCTGTTAAAATCGTAATCAATACCGGCTTCATATCTGAATCGGTCGATTACCTGATCCTGTTCCTTAGCATTGTCTAAAATGTAAAACATTTCAGTGGCCAGGTACGGAGCATATTTTCGGTTCAGGTCAAATTTGACATTGAGTTTTGTGCGTGAATACCACTCAGGTACTTTTCCCAGATCACTTGAATTAAGGTCCGTAAACTGCTCCTGAAAACGCTGCCGGAGTGATATACTCACCGGGCTTAACTTCATTCTATAGGCAATATCCAGATAGAAGCGGTGACGGGTACTGTAGAATTCATCCTTATTTTTTGATATAAGCCGGTAATTCAACGAAGCTTTAAATTTCTTTGTAATCGAATACTCCAAAGATACATCTGTGAAATACTGGTCTATCCTTGAAATATTATCATAAAACCGAAGTTGCTCACTTACAATGCCCGTCCACTTCTGTGTAAATTTATGCTGAAGGGTCAGGCTGGACCAAAGTCCTGCATCGTCCTGTGCTCTGGCAATGCCAGAGAAGGAAAGAGTGATAAGCAGTAAAGAAATTCTGAATCCCGACTTAAACATTACTTCTTTTTCGAAACGGTGTCTTCGTAGAAATATATTTTAATAACTGCGATATCTTTTAAGAAATCGATTTTATTTATACTCACACGGTGAATATCCAATCCTGTACGTTTTTTAAGATCCTCGATCAGTTCCAGGTGGTGTTCCGGTTTGATCATTTCAATATTTTCATATTGAATTGTTTTGATCATTTCATTTCTCACCAGCCAGTTTCCATCCAAGGCGTAAGTGAAGGCTATAAGAATTGCATTAATGATACCCAGCTCAAAATAGGTGGCTTTACTCACTGCGCAAATCAATCCCATCGCAATAACAATGAACAGATAGGTCATGTCCTTGGTGGAAATTCCTTCAGTTCTGTAACGCAACATTGAAAAGACTGCGAACAAACCAAATGCCGCACCCATACTCAAATCAACCTTGTTGAGCAGGTAAGTGATGACAAAGATGATGATGTTAAAAAGAAAGAAGGTGAACAGATAATCTTTCTTTTTATATATTCTAAAATAGATTAACCGTACAAGCACCAACATCGAAATGACGTCGATCAATAACCGGATAAAAAATTTATCGGATAGTTTGTCAAATAATTCAAATGCTGCTGGATCGTTCATTGCTTATTTCAGTAATTTAGATAAGTATAAAATTGTAGGTTTGAAATTGTTCTTTTTAATATGGGGATTGAGGCTGATAACACCAAGACAGTATTTACTTATTGATTTTTGAAGAATGGAGTTCTCCCTCATCAGATCAATAAACGGACTTTTATCCCTGCCACTCCCCTGCTTTACTTCGGCTATGACCAGACCAGTATAATCCTTGGTGTGATTAGCATCTTTGAATTGAAGTTCCGTATCAATGGTAAGTCTTTCCTGCGAGGTTTTGTTTACAAATGTAATTCGCAAATAATTGACCCAAAGTTTAGCATGTAAAGTTTTTGGATCCACGGGAGATATGCTCCGAACGAGTTCCTCGGATTTATCCGAAATCTGTTGCACAATTTCAGGGCGTTTTATCCGGTCTTTGACTGTCCTGCCCTTATTGTTCTTGAATTTCACTTCAAAGAAATGAAGATTGGATTCAACATATCGACGGGAACGAAATTTGAATCGATTTAATTTACCATTGTGATGTCGCAAATACAATCCGAAATGTTCAGTATCAAAATACAGCGTTTCATAATGCGTGTATCTCTTACTTCCTGCTTCAAGAACATAATAATCTGCCTTCATTTTTTCCAACAATTCGGGTAAATACGAATCACGGAACATGAATTTAGTATCCACCCGGTCCAACAGTTTAACGTTGTCCATTTGCTGGAGCGTGATTGGCTCAAATTCAGCCAGTATTGGATCGAGTTGGTTCACAGGGCGAATTAATATTCGTAAACGTATTTTCTCTCAGACTCCAGGTTACCCTTTGCATCATAACTCTTTCGACTGACTTTCATCCCTTTGTTATCGTACAAAAGAATCACTTTATGGATG
>CAYMMN010000211.1:0-6078 GCA_964391495.1 uncultured Flavobacteriales bacterium
TTGCAGGTGATCTCAGAATTTTCATTGGATGAAATTCGCAGATTATCCGGAATTGTGAGTCTTGGAAATACCAACGAAGGAATGAAAGCCAATTCAAAAAACTTATTGATGAAAGCGGATCAGTCGCTGACATTAAGGTTTCAGCAAAGTTTATCAGGCAATGTATCCTCAGAAGAATATTATGGTCCGCCCTATAAGTTGTATGCTCGCTATAAATACCGTTTTGAAAACAGATTTCGTTTTAGCATCACAGGAGAAAAAGATCCGGGAGAAAGTTTTTTCAATGCGAATCAGAAAAAAGGATTTGACTTTACGAGCGCCTATTTTGAATACCAATCAAAAGGGATGATAAAAAAAATCATTGTAGGTGATTACGCTGTTCAATTTGGACAAGGCCTGGTGATGTGGTCGGGATTTGGGTTTGGAAAAAGTTCTGAAACAGTTTTGATCAAGAAAAATGCGAGAGGAATTATCCCCTATTCTTCCACTGATGAAAACAATTATTTCCGGGGAATTGCAGCCCGAATAGCGATCAGAAAATTTTACTCTGAACTATTTTATTCGAAACACAATTTGGATGGGAATCTTCAGGAAAGTGATTCCGGAAACTATATCACTGCTTTGCAAACCACGGGTTATCATCGTACATCGGGAGAACTGGCAGACAAACATTCTCAAACAGAAGAAATTTACGGAACCAGTTTGAATTATGCTTCCAGGCGCTTCAACACAGGAGTGATTGGATATCTCACTCGCTTTGCACTTCCTTTTACAAAAAACACTACCACGTACAGTCGATTCGATTTTAATGAAAAAGAAAATCTGAATGCCGGATTCCATTACAATTATCTTTACCGAAATATCAATTTGTTCGGCGAAGCAGGTATATGTAAATCCGGAGGACTGGCATTGCTCCAGGGAGTGATCACTCAGCTCAATCAAAACCTTGGTGCATCATTATTGGTGCGTCATTACGAAAGAAATTATCAGGCATTAAAGGCGCATGGTTTTAGTGAAAACTCTTATACAGGGAATGAATCCGGTTGGTATATGGGATTGAACTGGAAAATCAATCGTAAGATTGCTTTGTCGGGATATGCGGATATTTTTCAATTTCCATGGTTAAAATATCAGGTGGATCTTCCATCACAAGGTTCTGAAAACCTGCTACAGGTTTCCTGGGTTCCGAAGAAAACAATAGAGATGTACGGACGATACCGGATTCAGCAAAAAGAAGAAAACGAAATTGCTCCTGATGGAAAATTGCATTCACTAACAAAAAGTGTTCAACAAAACATACGATGGAATCTGCGTATGGATCTGGATGAAACCTGGGAATGGAGCAGCCGCTTTGAGTATATCCAGACAAAAAAGGGAGTTTCAAAACCCATGAAAGGTTTTGCACTTTATCAGGAGATCTTTTACCATCCATTGAAAAGCAAAATTTCAGGGTCAGTCCGTTATGCTTTGTTCAATTGTCCGGATTATGACGCCAGAATATACTCTTATGAAAATGATGTTTTGTACTCCTACTCTATCCCGGCATCTTATGGGACGGGAAACAGGTTTTATATAAACCTCAGGTATCGTGTGTTCCGAGGAATGAATCTCTGGTTCAAGTATGCATCAACAAGTTTTTCAAAACTTCCGGCCACGGCAGATCCGGACGAATCAAACAATCTGAAATCAGAATATAAAATACAGATGATTTTTCAGTTTTAGCTGATCTTTTGTACACTAAAACCGGAAGAACTCAGTTGGTTCCAAAACTCAGGATATGATTTTTGCACAACTGAGATATCGTCCAATTTTACCGTACCGAAAATTTGTGCTAATGGTGCCAATGCCATGGCAATGCGATGATCCTGGTGAGTGTGAAACGTTCTGTCAGGCGGACTCAGTTTCTGATTGGGAAGTAACATTTCATCCTCAGCATCATTGAGCTGATATTTTAATCCGCATTTCCCAAGTTCTCCAAGTAAAACCGACAAGCGATCAGACTCTTTGTGTTTCAGATTTGTCAGAGAAGAAAATCTTGCTTCCGCACTAAGTGCGGCACAAGCCACAAGCATCGGCGGGAACAAATCCGGACAATTTTTAAAATCAAAATGAAAAGGAGCCGTCTGCGACCAGGAAGAAAAACCCTGAGAAACTATTTTGGCTCCGTCTTTTTCAAACACAGTCTCAACTCCGAGTGATTTCATCCATTCTGAAACCTGCGAATCTCCCTGCAACGTATCGGCTTGCAATCCTTCAAGAAAAAATACTCTGCCCGGAGAGAGAGCAGAAATCAGATACCAAAAAGAAGCGGAACTCCAATCGGTTTCCACGATCATTTCCTTTCCCTGATAGGATTGATGAGGAACATGAATCTCATTTCCTTTTCGTTGTGCCTGTACTCCTAGGCTCGACATGAGATCCATGGTCATTTGAATATAAGGCATGGAAACAATTTCGCCTTCCAAACGAATTTGCAATCCTTCCTCAAGCAAGGGAGCTATCATCAGAAGCGCGGAAGTAAATTGAGAACTGATTCCCGCATCGATACTGACGATGCCTCCTGCAATATTTTTTCCTTCGATTTGAAGCGGAGGAAATCCGGGAACTCCCAGAAAAGTGATATTCGCTCCCAGCTGATTCAAGGCATTTACAAGCGGCCCGACCGGGCGCTCATTCATTCTTTTGCTTCCTTTCAACACATGAATTCCGGGTTGAATGGCGAGGTAGGCAACAAGAAATCGAAAAACGGTTCCCGCATCGCGGGCATCCAGCTCTTTATGATCTCCTTTCAAAAGTGAATTGAGCAACACTGTATCTTCCGCGGTGGCAAGATTATAAAGTTTAACAGGCTCTTTGCTCAAAGCCTGTATCATCAGTAAGCGATTGGAAATACTTTTTGAGCTTGTCAGTTTTATACGACAAGTCTCCTGGATTTGTGATCCGGAAATTAAAAATGGCATTCAGGAAGAATAAGTAGTTTGGTGAAAACGATCCAGCATAAATTTCAGTGCCTCGAGGATGTCCTTTTCTTCCGGTTGCTGATGGATCACTGGTGATCCGATATCTTTTAAGAGTACAAAATGAGTATCCTTTCCGACACTTTTCTTATCATGAGAAATCAACGAAAGAATCTGATTCATTTCCGCCTGAATTCTTGACAATTTAAAATGGGAAGTAATAAAATCAACGATTTCATCCAGCTTTTGCTGAGGGAAACCCATGATCTTGTGTGAAAGGTAAAGTTCACCGACCATTCCTGCTGCCACTGCTTCACCGTGTTTTAATGGGTCAGCATAATGGCGCATGGAATAACTTTCCAACGCATGACCGATGGTGTGACCGAAATTCAAAGTCTTGCGCAGGTTTTTTTCTTTGAAATCCGCGGCGACAATTTGCCTTTTAATCTGAACAGAAGTCGCAATCAAAGGATTCCAGTCAACATTGTCGAGTGAATTGATTTTTTTTATTTCATTCCAGTGACGCGGATCAGCGATCAGGGAATGTTTGATCAATTCCGCAAAACCCGCGCAGATGTCACGGTGCGGAAGTGTTTTGAGAAATAACGGTGAGATACAAACCGCAAGTGGTTGAGTGAATGTGCCGACCTGGTTTTTCAAACCGGATAAATTGATTCCGTTCTTCCCTCCTGCCGATGCATCGACCATTGCAAGCAAAGTCGTAGGGATATTGACAAAGGAAATTCCACGCATATAGGTAGCCGCGACAAACCCGCCAAGATCGCCGATCATTCCACCACCAAGATTAATAAGAAGAGAATGTCTGTCGGCATTGTATTGCGTGAGTTGGTTCCAGAGATTTTCGCAACTGGCAAGATTCTTATTATGCTCACCCGAATGCACTCTCAGGATATGAGAGGATTGAAGCGAAGGAGTATTCTCAAGAAATGTTGGCAGACATAATCTCTCTGTGATTTCATCTACCAGAATAAAAGTGCTGTATGTACGATGCTGTCTTTTTAAAAACTGATCCAATGCCGAAAAAACATCATTGCCAAGAATGATTTCAGATGTTGTGGATGAATGAATGACTTGCATACAATTTTAATGTTTCGAATCGCCGGATTCAATTTTATTCATCACTTCAGTCTGATGTTGTATGGACTCCTGGTGAATCAATTCGTAAAACTTGAAAATAAAATCCTTACTCAGATCTTTGGTGAGTCCGGATTGCTGACGTGTTCTCAGAATTTCACTCCAACGCTCAACCTGAAGGATGGTCATGTTGTTTTCTTTCTTGTATTGTCCGATCTCACGCGCTACACGCATGCGTTCCGCCATCAGCACAAGAATCTCTTCGTCAATTTTATCGATGCGGTTGCGCAATTCCTCGAGCAGACTCAGGAAAATAACGTCCTGAACGACAGGCTGACGCACTACCAATGAATCGAGCAATTCGAAAAACAAAGGAGGAGTCAATTGTTGTTCTTTATCACTCAGCGCTTTTTCGGGATCAGGATGAACTTCGATCATGAGTCCGTCGAAATTCAAATCCAGAGCGATCTGCGCGACAGACTGGATCAATTCACGATTGCCGGAAATGTGGCTGGGATCATTAATCAACGGTAATTCCGGAAATCTTCTTTTTAACTCGATAGGTATCTGCCAGCTTGGTACATTTCTGTAACGTGATTTATCGAAGGAAGAAAAACCACGGTGAATAGCCGCAAGTTTATCGATTCCAGCTCTTGACAAACGTTCCAAAGCACCAATCCACAGTTCCAGATCAGGGTTGATTGGATTTTTTACCATCACAGGAACTTTTGCTCCCTTCAAAGCATCAGCGATTTCCTGCACGAGGAATGGATTAACGGTTGTTCTGGCTCCAATCCACAATACATCTATGCCAACCGTTAGTGCATCTTCCACATGACGGGGATGAGCAACTTCAACAGTAACCGGAATTCCATTTGCTTTGCCCGCTTCTTTCAACCAGCTAAGTCCATCCTTACCAATTCCCTGAAAAGAATCCGGACGTGTTCTTGGTTTCCAGATTCCGCCACGTAATAAATGAACTCTGCCTCCTTTTAATGCACCGGCTACCTGATGAATCTGTTCCTCTGATTCAACTCCACAAGGACCCGCGATAATCAGGGGATGCGAAAAGTTAAGATTCCAGTCTGCCAAAGGCAAAGTCTGAATTTGTGCTTTTTTCATATTTTGACAAAGATAAGATTCTGTGGGAGTACTGCAGATGACATTTGCAATAATTTGATTATCTGTGGCTTAGATGCCATTTTACACGCATTAGCCCTACATGATTTTTGACCTTTGCCATTCCGGCGGAATCATTTAGGTTTGTCTCCCAGAAATTATGAAGAATCAACATATCTCCTTCGATGATACAGAAACCGCATTCATTTCCAAATCGAATGCTGATCTAAACCGGGCCGTAGTCCTTTTTAAAATGATCAGTTACAACTGGCTGGTCAGGATGAGTCCGCCATTTGTAAACTTTGCAATCTGGGCGCATCTCCCGATCAAAGGCCTGATCAAGGCTACGATTTTCCGGCATTTCTGTGGTGGAGAATCGATTGATGACTGTCAAAGAACAATCGAAAGCCTCTCAAAGTTCAACATCGGAACTATTCTTGATTATTCCGTTGAAGGAAAAGAATCAGAAGCCGATTTTGATTTGGGCCTGAAACAAACTCTTGCAACAGTACAGAGAGCAAAAGGTGATTCAGGCATTCCATTTTCTGTTTTCAAACCATCCGGATTTGTGCGTTTTGCTTTGCTTGAAAAGAAAAATGCGGGAAAAGAATTAACTCCTGCAGAGCAGGAAGAATTTGAACGTTTCAAAAATCGTGTCAACACCATTTGCAAAACCGGTTTCGAAAACAATGTGCCGATTTATGTTGATGCAGAGGAAACCTGGATTCAGGATGCAGTGGATGATGTGGTTCGGAAAATGATGATGAAGTACAACAAAGAAAAGGTGATGGTTTACAACACCATTCAGATGTACCGCATCGATCGTCTTGATTTCCTGAAAGCGGAATATCAGCATGCTGTCGCGAATAATTATCATACCGGTTTCAAAATTGTTCGCGGTGCTTAC
>CAYMMN010000212.1:0-6073 GCA_964391495.1 uncultured Flavobacteriales bacterium
ATCAATAAAATCAGAACAGCGGTTTTGGTTGACCGTAATCACCGTCGTTACCCGATCGCGGCAGATTATGTCGGGCATTCACTGGCCACAACATTACAGGAACATGTAACCGTGGAAATTGAAAATGGCAAAGCCTCCGCGATACTAAGTTGATTGTTTTTCCAGAATTTTCAGGACTTCACTCGTTAGCATTTTTACATCCAGACTGGCAGCGCCGACTTTCAGCTGCGCCTGTTCATATACAGGAACCCGATCAATCAGATGATTCTGGATTTGCTCCATGAGATTCACGTCTGAAATATTTTCAATCAAAGGTCTCCCCTTTCGGTTTCTAACCAGTCGGTGAAAAAGTAATCCAGCGTTGGCTTCCAGATAAATGGTCAATCCATGATCATTCATCCATTCCATGTTGTCAAAATAACACGGCAAACCTCCACCTGTAGAGATCACCTGATTGGTTTCTTCTGACAAATTCCGGATAAGTTTTTTTTCCATCAACCGAAATTCCTCCGGTCCGGGTGCAAAGAATAGTTCCGCGATGGTTTTTCCGGTTTGCTTTTCGATCAATTGATCGGTATCCACAAAAGAATAGTTCAATGCTTTAGCAAGCGCCTCACCGGTTTTGGATTTGCCACTGCCCATATACCCTATCAGAAAGATATTCATACAGATTTGATCAGCGTGCTAAAATGCGACGAATGGAAGGACCACTTGCAAGACTGGTTACAAGAGCCATGACCACCAAAGCGACAAACAATTCAACCTGGATAATTCCTGCTCTGAAGGCCAGTGTTCCGAGGATAATTTCCATGGCACCACGTGCGTTCATGCCCATTCCAACCGCAGCGGAATCGCGGAAATTCAATCCGCCTGCCATCGCACCTCCGGTGGCACCAACAATTTTCCCCAAACAGGCAAGGAATAGAACCATGAGAATCAATCCAAGATTAAAATGTTCAATAAAGTTTACATACAATCCGATACTCACCATAAACAATGGAGCGAAGATGTTCGTCACGAACTGATGGATAATTTCCCTTGCTCTTTCATGTAGATGAACACTGTCTCCCAATGCAATGCCCATGATAAAGGCGCCCAGAATGGCGTGAATCCCGATGCTTTCCGTGAAGGAAGCTGCAAGAAAGCACAAACCCAATCCTATCGACAATACACCTCCCGGCCAGCTGAATTTCTGTTGTATGAACGGAAGAATACGGTTTAATATTTTCCTCCCGATCGTCAACATCAAAATTCCGAAAATGCAGATATAAAGTATGGTCAGGCCGATGTCGGTTCCTACACCTTTATTCTCAACCAGTGCGAGGACTACCGAAAAGATCAGCCATCCAAGAAGATCATTAAACATGGCGGATGCCATGATGAGCATTCCTATTTTGGTCTTGTAAATATTCAGATCCATCAGAATCCTTGCAATGACCGGTAAAGCGGTAATGGACAATGCTGTTCCAAAAAAGAGAGAAAATACCAGTGGCGAAACATGCGGATCACGCAGAAAGAATTCCGGCCATTGCCAGGAAATCCAAAAACCAAGGCTAAAAGGAACAACCATGCTAGTCAAGCTTGTAGAAAGGGCCAGTCTGCCTTGTTTCAGCATTACCGGGAGCTGTACTTCCATTCCTGCCACAAAGAGCAGCATGACCACGCTAAGCTTTACAATCGCTTTCAATGAAATTGCTACCGGCCCGCTGGATGGAAACAATTCATTATAAGCTTCCGGAAAAAATGCTCCAAATAATGTCGGTCCAAGAAGGATACCCACAATCATTTCGCCCATTACTACAGGCAAACCGAAACGACGTCCGAGTTCAGCGAGCAATCGTGAAGACAATAATAAGATACCAATGGAAAGGAAAAGCACCACTACTTCATGGTGCGAAAGATCATTCATATTACTCAACGTTCCGTGTATGCACAATCAACATATTGCAAGGCATATCGGCCAGCATATATTCGATATCATGTGTAAAAATGCGGTCGAAAATACTGAGCGAATGATCGGGAGAATTTACAACAAGTAAATCCGCCTCTTGTTCGGATGCAAATTTGGAAATGGTATGCCCCGCTCTGCCGCTGATAATTTTATGATGCACCCGTAATGATCCGGGAGTTATTTTACTCAGCAATCCCGACATCCTTGAGTTCTCTTCACTGATCACTTCATTTCTGATTTGATTGCCTTCGGGTTCTGTACTGTCTTCCGCCATACTCATTGACATGGCAGGAATATCCACTTCATCCACAATAGTCATTTCTCCGGCACCTTCCCGGTTTGCGAAGTAGATTGCAGTATTCAGGGTATTTAAAGTTTTTGGATGTTCATGTCCGTTCACTACAATTTTTTTGAAAGGACGAGGTTGTACCGAAGGCCTGATAAGCATCAATACACAGCATTTCGCCTTTCTGCTGATTTCGCGCGAAATGGAACCCATGTAGTATTTCAGAACATTTTCCTTTTCGAGTGCGCCGATAATCAGCAGATCCACTACCTCACGTTTGCAAACGGTCAGAATGGAATCAACAGGATTTCCCTGTTCCCATGCGATCAGTGAATTGGTATCGTTAAAACCATATTGATTGAGCAAACCCGTCAACTGACGCTGTTTATCCGATGTTTTCTTCCCGACATGAATGAACACAGCCCTCGCCTGATGCGTCTCTGTAAGCCTCTTTGTTTCTGCAATCAATTGCTCAAGCCTTGGTGAAAAAGCAATCGCGAGTGCAATCGTATCAAACGGGAATGAGGGTCTGCCTTTGATCATAGAATGCAGGATTAAGTACTCCTACAAATCTAACTTTATTCGGTTAAATACCAAATAAAAAAAGGGAGAATCTTGATGAAAAATGAGGTTAAAATTACAATTTCAAAAGGCAATGGATAAGATCTTTAATCTACCCACAACCTTGAACATCGAACATTGAACCTCAAACAAATTCTACTACAAGGATTGATGGTTCAATCTCCTCATCCGGATATTTAACAACTCCACGATGAGTGAGAAAGCCATGGCAACATACATGTAACTCTTGTCGACGTGTACATGAACTCCTTCAAGAATCAAAAGGACACCAATACACACAAGAAACACAAGTGCCAGCATCTTTAAAGTTGGAAACTTGTTGATGAAATTACTCACATACGGAGCAAAGAGAAGCATCACAAACATCGAAATCACTACAGCAGTAATCATCACAACAATGTCACGGCTCAGTCCTACAGCGGTAAGGATACTATCGAAAGAAAAAATGATGTCAATAATTGTGATTTGAAGAATGGCCTGGCTAACTGTCATCTTACGCTCTTTCTCAGCTTCAGGACCATGATCTTTTCCTTTTAACTTATGATAGATTTCTTTAACGGTCTTATAAACCAGGAATACACCTCCGCTAAACAAGATTATATCTCTGCCACTGGGTCCGAAACTACCGATATAGAAAAGAGGATCAACCAGATGAACCAGCCAGGATATTCCCAACAAAAGAAGGACACGAAAAACCATCGCCAGCATCAATCCGATGGTACGGGCTTTTTGCTGATCTTTTTTTGGAAGGTAACTACAAAGTATGGCGATGAAAATAATATTGTCGATACCAAGTATGATTTCCAGTAAAACCAGAGTTACCAGACCAATCATTCCATCTACCGAAAATAGTGTAAGCAGCATATGAGCTTTTTAATCGTTTAGAATTTCCTTTTTATAAAAATCAAAGGTTTGAGGATGGATGGAATTCGTTTGAAAATAAGCCACACAAGCGTACACAACAAACAATTTCACCGAAACTCAAACCTTCCTGCAGTCGGGGTGGCGGGATTCGAACCCACGGCCTCCAGCACCCCATGCTGGCGCGCTACCAGGCTACGCTACACCCCGATTCATCCGAAATTTTAATTTAAATCCCCGGACTCTTTTACTCAGTTTTTTCCAAATAAACCGAATCTGTTAAAACTTCAGGATCGCGTTTATTTCAAAATTTCGAGGTGCAAATGTATCAAATAATTGAACTCAAAACGGAACGGCAAAGTGTAATTAAATCACTTAATGAAGGTTCTTGAAAAGGATTCTATTCCCCTTGAAAAATAAGCCGGCTTTTCTTACACGCATTTCTTCCTTAGAAACGATCCGTTTTGTTAAACGGTCCGCATTCCTGATTTGATTTCAAGCATTCGGGAAGCAGGATTTAATTCAATTCACCAAATCCTTACAAGAGGCTGTTGATGAGGCCATTCGATTACTTCTCCTAAAGCATTAGGGTAGTTTTAGTGTGTAGAAAAAGTGGTGTGTCGACGTGCTGTGCTCCCAGGCATTTTTCCACCACATAATTCGAAGAGCATGAAACGAAATTTACACAGAAAATTCCTGGTAATCATCGTACTGGTACTTGGCCTGATTTCGTCAATTAATGTTCGCGCAAGTCATACGATGGGCGCTGACCTTACTTATGAATGTCTGGGCGGCAACACCTACAAGATCACCTTGTCATTTTACCGGGATTGCATCGGTATCGCGGCTCCCGCGAATCCCTTTGTCACCATAAATTCCGCTACATGCGGTCAAAGCCTCGGTGTGACTTGTTATCCACGCCCCGGAACCGGTCAGGAAGTAACTCCTGCGTGTTCAAGTTCGGTTACTACCTGTAACGGAGGATCATTTACAGGAATCCAGGAATGGGTATACGATGGAATCATCACCCTCCCAATGCAATGCTCCGATTGGGTCTTCTCCTATTCCCTGTGTTGCAGGAATGCGGCTATTACCACAATTACAACTCCTGGTTCCAGCACATTCTATATATATGCTACCCTGAATAACCTGATCACTCCTTGCAACAGTTCCCCTACATTTTCCAATAAACCAGTTCCATTCATTTGTCGTGGTCAGCAATATTGTTTTAACCATGGAGCTTACGATACTGATGGCGACTCCCTGGTTTACCAATTGATTACTCCAAAACAAACTGCAGGAACCAATGTAAACTACATTGCTCCATACAACGCCAGCAACCCCTTAAACTCTCTTCCTGTTACAAGTTTCAATTCCGCTACCGGTGATATTTGCATGACACCACAGGCATTGGAAGTAACGGTGATGGCAGTAAATGTCCTTGAATACAGAAATGGTGTCTTGATCGGTAGTGTTGAACGTGACCTTCAGATTACAGTGATGAACTGTATGAATACGCTTCCGACACTTACCGGTATTAACGGTACCAATAATTTCTCTATTACAATATGCGCGAATCAGCAGACCTGCTTCAACATCTTTTCAAACGATGTGGATCCGGGTCAGCAACTTTCTGTAACATGGGACTATGGTATCCCGGGCGCGACTTTCTCTACAGATACTACGCTTCACCCAACAGGTACATTCTGCTGGACTCCAACTTCGGCTGACATCGGAAACTCATATTCATTTACCGTTCGGGTTGCTGACGATGCCTGTCCATATATAGGTAGTCAGATCTATTCCTATACAGTAAATGTTGTCGGTATTCAGGTCAACGCCGGACCCGATCAGCAAATTGCCTGTAGTGACCTGGCCACATTAACTGCTAACGCCACCGGTGGTAGTGGTACCTATACTTATTTGTGGAACAATGGATCAACAATGCAATCCATCACAGTCGGTTCAGGAACATGGGTTGTAACAGCAAGCGATGGTAGTTGTACAGCAACGGATACTGTTGTTGTTACCATGCCATTCATTCCAACTGCTGCATTCACCTATACTCCTACTTCCTGTGTGAACAGTCCGATTCATTTCACTGATCAATCCACGACACCGGGTGGTATCATCTGGTCATGGCATTGGGATTTTGGAGATGGATTTACATCTACTATTCAAAATCCAATCCATCAATATGGTTCTCCGGGAACTTATGATGTAGCATTGATTATTGAAAATACACTCGGCTGTCAGGATACTCTTGTTCAGCAAGTTGTAATTGTAGCCCCTCCTGTCGCGGATTTTGCAGCTTCCAATTCTTGTATCAATACAGCTGTCGCGTTTACAGATCAAACCAGTCCGGCATCCAATACCTGGAACTGTGATTTTGG
>CAYMMN010000213.1:0-6026 GCA_964391495.1 uncultured Flavobacteriales bacterium
CAATGCTTCATCGGCCTCCTGTTCATGATTCAATACAAAATCTTCCGCATCGATTTGAGGCCGGACCTTCTGTTGGTTTGTCAGCGACCCATTCAGGATCCGTCCTTCTGATTTTTTTATGCGTTCCCTTGTCATTTTATTGGTGAGGATTTGAAGGGCTACATCTTCCGCTTTTATCGTTCTGTAATCCAGATAATCAATGAGCGACGCAATTGCTTTCAAAGTGGTGTCCAGTCGGTTATTTGGAACTCGGAGGATCATTCCATTATTGACAGTATAGGCGGTTGTTTCAAGAGATGAATCGGCAGAAACCGGGATCAGGCTTTTATTGTCGATCGTGCTCTGCAGGTTTGTATGAACAACAAATCCATCAAACTGCCCGATTGTTTGTTCGATGACCGAAGTAGCCTGACTGACATCTTTTACCATAAATTTCATGTCGGCTGTACGGATGAATTTCCGTTTGCCGGGTGATGATCCATTCCCCTGTAGAGGAGGTTGAAGCGCTTGAGATACTTCCGCGTTTGCGTTAATCGTGGTAGCCTTTTCTTTGAAATTTTCCGCCTGATTGCAGGCCAGGAGCAAAGACAAAAGGAATAAAAGTGCCAGAGAATTGTTTTTGGATTTCATAGGGTTTGATTTGTTTGGATAAGGATGAAGGGAGGAGAATAATCTTATCCATAGAGCTGAATTGTCGGGAAATCCATAAGCGGATCTAAAAAAAAGGAGATCCCGAGGACAAAAAAATCAATCCGTCATTTTCTAAGGCAAAAAAAAAGCTGCCCGGGACCCGGGCAGCTTTCAGATGCAAGAAAGTGTCTTTATTTTTTCTTCAATAGAACTTTCGCTTTTGTATAATCCACAGCCGCATTCAGGAAATCCACCATTTTCGGCCAGTCACTTTTTGGAAAATAATTGCTGTTGTAGTACTTCTTCGTAGTGATTTTTAATGTATTTCCTTCAACTTTTGCTGTAGCGATAAAACCACCTGTATTGTTTTTCACTTCCTTGTTTAGATTTTCAAGACCTTCGACAGAATATCCATCAGGGATCGTAAAATTGATTTCATTCACAAAGGAACGTGCGTAATTCATGTAAATGTCGCGGTCGCGCTGTTTTTGTTTTTCCTTTACTTCAGTTTGCTGTTCAATCAATTTCGGAAGTTCAAGGATGTAATTTGGACCCGCTTTTTTGGTAACATTTTCAATAGTAAAATCATCAGCGTATTCGACATTTGGAGATTCTTCCCACATGCCAAGAGATTTCAGTTTGAAATTTTTGTAATCACTCACCTTTACTTCCATACTGCTTTCGATATCTTCCTTCAATTTGGTGTCTCGTGAGTTGTAATCCTGAGCCTGTCTTTGTTCCAGTTTCAGTTTTTCTTCATTGTATTTTTTTAGAATTGAAGACATCAGGTGAGAGCTCTTCGCCTGGTACTTTGGTTGATCATATGCCTTAAGATAATCGTAATTGGTCACAGCGAGATACTGATGCGCCCTTTTGTTGTGTCCTTTGGAAACAGTATTCCGTTTGACATCCAGTTTCGAATTGTCACCTGAATTGAGACTCACATTCATTGTGGTAACGGTGGTGTTGTTCTCCATGGTGGAAGTGGGCACCGATTTACTGTGATCGTTGTCCGGAAATTTCCTTGGCCAAACGGATCCGACAACGCCTTCCATTCCTTCCAGACTCGCCGGAACTTCATTGACCATCAGAAAAGGAGCAACCCTTCCAATGTACATCGGAGGAGTAGTGTTCACACGTATTACTGCATCGCAGGTACTCAGATTCAGATGTTCACTCAAAGGTCCGACTTCAGCGCTTGGCAATAGCATGATGTTGTGATTGATTCTCTTTTTGATGAGCACTTTGTTGATAAGCCGGAAGAAAAGATCTCCATCATAATCCGCGTACATCGGGTGATCGGGCTCAATATAAAAATAGGCCTGAAGGTAGAGTGGGTTACGGAGAAGGTAGAAGAGTTCAGTTACAATTTTGCGTTCATCAGTTTCATTTTTGAAATTTTCTTCGAAGTAATCCATGATGAAACCAATGTTGGAAAGATTCGGGTCGTAACCGGCAACATAGGATTCGGCTTTTGTTGTTATGCCGGAAGAATAATAATCAGATTTAAAATAGCGTATTTCAGGACTGGTACGATGCTCAAATGTCCAGAGCAAATCTTCGGATTTATATCGCATAGTATCTACCAGCGAATAAGTCACTTGTTTTCCTTCCTCTGATTTTACAAAATCAGGTGCTCCATTGTAAACTTTGCTGAAAAAGGTATTTGATTTTGGTAAATGAAATTGTACCATTCTTTTCATCACCGGGTATTCTCCTTCAAACAGAAAATTTTCATAAATATCAGGAGGAGTATAGCCTTTGTAATCCTGTTTTCCAGCGGAGAAGTAATCAATAATATCACCTACTTCCAGAGCGGGAACCGCGAATTTCATTTCTTTCTTACTGTCGGAATCTGCTTTTACAGCTTTGCTGAGATCGACTTCCTTTTCGGTGCCGTTGGCTTTGATGATTTTTACACCGACAAAGGAGTAGCTGTTCGCTTTACCAAATAGATTAGTGCTTAAAGATTTTTCGTTGAAGGATAATTCAGAAAATTCTTTTACAGCCGCTTTGTCAAGTAATTTCACGCGATGGTGAGAGAAAACTTTTTCGTTACTGCCTTTTAAGGCGTAATCCAGCTGTGTAGCAATGATTACAGCAGATTCGTTTTCCCATTTTTGGGGTATCTGCGTGACTTTGAAATCAGGCGGAGCATTGTTCCAGATTTCGGCTTTTATTTTTTTCTCTTCATCCGAGTCGGCTTTCGCGATCAGGAAAATAGAACTTAGCAACAGTGTTGCACTCAAAAAACGTTTCAGCATATCAGATCTTTTTAAGGACGACTTGGTTTTCGTATGATTGGGTTAGTTTTTTTACCGATTCATTCCATTTTTCAAAATGGGTTTTTGGAATGAAGCCGGTGTTCACAGAAATTTCTTTTTTGTAAATTATTTTATTTCCGGATTTGGTGTAGCTGATGTTGAATGAAAAATCCGATTCATTGATGGTAAGATTCTCCGGAATGGTTGTTATACTATAACCCGCCGGAACCTCCATTTCAATCGTGTATTTCTTGTAGATCTTTTCTCCAAAATCAATATCCACTCTTCGGTCTTCTTTTATTTCACCGTTTTTAAAATCTTTTTCAGGGTCAAGATCCACATACATTTCATTGTTGAAAGAACTTACGGCATTCGCGATGGAAAATTTGAAATCGATATCAATCGGCCCGCTGCGTTCGGTCAGATCTCCTGTTTTGATATCATTTACTTTGAAGTCTGATTTTTTGCTGTTGATAGTCGCTTCGAGGTATTCACTTTTTTTATCGTTCTGTGTGTGCGTATAGCGCGTTACAAAATCTTTTTTTGTTTCACCATGCAGAGTGAATTTTCCGCTTCCTTCCAATAGTTCTCCGTTGATCTTTACATGATAATTGTGTTGTTCGAGGTTTCTGGCTTTATCGAATTCAGGAACCTTATCAAGAATGTATTTGTCTCCATTTTCAATGAGCACCTGGCGGTTCTGTATTCTTTCCGCGTAATCACCCAGCGGAATGTTGTCTTCCGTCGCGTCAAGAAAATATTTTTTATCATTCAGGATGACGGTGCAAATCATGTGATTGTCTACCGCGAGAGAAGGAATGCTGTAGTCGTAGAGAATTTGCCTGGTTCCTATCCAGGTGAGACGCGCATCATAACCTGCGACTTTAAGCATCTCTTTGGTGAGATTGGCCATTCCTTTACAATCACCATATTTTTTTTCAAAAACATTTTGAGCATCATCCGGTTTGAAACCTGCAATTCCATCTTCGTAGGCGATGTAGCGGATGTTGTCCTGAACCCAGTAAAAAACAGATTTTATTTTTTCTTCGTCTGTTTTTTTGTCTTTGATAAGATTCGTTACGGTTTGTCTGAATACCTCAGGTTTTGGACTTAATTTTAAAACCAGACTATGATACCATGCATATAAATCGTCTACTGATGACAATATGTTCTGTGTTTGTGTTCCGTTCTTGACGGATTTTACAAGGATAAGTACATGAGGAGCGTCGTGCTGTATGCCCGGTTTGTATCCGGCATTTTGTATGGGTGGGAGATTGGAAATAGAGAACGTTACTATGCGATTGCTTCCTTTTACGGTCTCGGATTTGGTAATCGAATTTCCCGCGAAATTGAATTCCCGTAACTCTATATCAATGTTAGTAGGAATGGTGAAAGAAACATTTCGGTTGACTACCGGATATTCGTCCTGAAAAAAACTGGAGGGTTCGTACTTTGAATCATTGACAGATTTTTCGGTTGAAATGGTCCAGACCTCACCCAATTCATGCAGTGATAATTCAATAGAGCAGAATTTACTGTCGTCGTAAAAATATCCTTCAGTAGTATATTTTCCGCAGTATTTCGTACGGTCGCTGATTTCATATTTTAATGAACTAATCGCTGATAATTTTTCTACCTCTGAATTGCTGTCGTAAATAGCTGTCTTGACAATTTTTGAATTATAACGCAGTGACAAATATTTTTCAGTCGATTTCACCTTCACTTTTATCAAAGGACGATTCGGATCTTTACTGAATTCATAATTGATGTCTGAACTCAATACTGCTACCGGAGCATCCTTGTATTTTGATT
Organism: uncultured Flavobacteriales bacterium; assembly: GCA_964391495.1. Lineage (GTDB taxonomy): Bacteria > Bacteroidota > Bacteroidia > AKYH767-A > 2013-40CM-41-45 > JADKJP01. The sequence continues at coordinate 4,707 of CAYMMN010000213.1, forward strand.
GTAAATCTGCGGCTAGTTTAGCGTTGTCCTGTGAAAAGGATTGGATGCTTGTTAAAAGTAGCAGCATCAATAGAAAAGATCTCATTTTTTATTTTTTACAAGTATAATAACAAAGATGCAATTGACAATTTTTGAGGGCTTTACAAATCAATGAGAATTGAAATGTTAAAGTTTAAATACAATCCTGAGGCTGGTTTCTGAATGATTTTAAAGATTCATTGTGGATGTTATTAGCTCTGAATTCTTTGAACTGAGCCATTTTGCTCCATAGAGAGCTTGAAAATTGTGTGCATCTTTGTCCTGATCAGAATGAATACACACCCCCGGGATATCCTGAATCTGCTGTCAAAACTCAGTTTTCGTCGATTGATGAATGCCGGTTCTGTCGTGGCAAGCTATTACTGGTCCCGAATTTCCGGAAAAGCGCAGCATCCTGCCTTACCGATCAGCATCTCAATAGAGCCAACAACATCCTGTAATCTTCGTTGTCCCGAGTGTCCGAGTGGGCTCCGTTCCTTTACCAGACCAACAGGCATGTTGCAGCCGGAATTTTTCAGAAAGGTGATTGACGAGGTAAACGACAGGGTTTTGTATCTCACATTTTACTTCCAGGGTGAACCCTATCTGAACCCGGCTTTTTTGGAAATGGTAAACTATGCATCCGGAAAAAAAATGTACACCGCGACATCTACCAATGCACACTATCTCGATGATGACATGGCAAGACGTACTGTTGAATCGGGCCTTGACAGATTGATCATTTCGATTGATGGTACAACGCAGGAAACGTATGAGCAATACAGGATAGGAGGGAAGCTTGAAAAAGTACTGGAAGGAACGAGGAATATAGTGAAGTGGAAAAAACAGTTAAACAAAAGCACACCATACCTTGTTTTTCAATTTCTGGTGGTGAAACCCAACGAGCATCAAACGGAAGAAGTAAAAAAACTGGCAAAAGAAATGGGCGTTGATGATGTCGCTTTCAAAACCGCTCAGGTATACGACTATGAAAATGGTAATGCCCTAATTCCGGAGAATGAAAAATATTCAAGGTACAGGCAGCAACCGGATGGAACCTATACTATTAAAAATAAGCTGTTGAACCACTGCTGGAAATTGTGGCATTCCTGTGTGATCACCTGGGATGGAAGTATAGTTCCTTGTTGCTTCGATAAAGACGCCGGACATAAAATGGGCAACCTCGGAACCCATTCCTTCCGCGAAATCTGGAACAATGAAGCTTATCAATCATTTCGAAGTTCATTAATGAAAAGCCGAAAGGAAATTGACATCTGTAAGAATTGCTCAGAAGGCACCAGG
>CAYMMN010000214.1:0-5948 GCA_964391495.1 uncultured Flavobacteriales bacterium
AGAATTACCTGCTGAGCAACGTGAAGTATTTATCAAGCACGAACTTGAAGGAATTACATTCAATGAAATGGTGGATACAACCGGTCTCTCTTTAAATACACTCTTATCGAGAAAAAGGTATGCAATTCTCCATCTCCGGGAACGATTGCAGGGTTTGTATGATGAAATTATTAACTCCTGATTTCAGGAAAGAAAAAATTAAAAAAAAAGATGAAAAAATTCTGGATACTTAAAATCGGATTCTTTGTAATAGCAGGCTTTCTATTGCTGGGCCTGGTGGTTATGGGATTGTGGAACTGGCTTGTTCCTGTATTGTTCCATGGTCCATTCATCACATTCTTTCAGGCTATCGGTCTGCTTGTTCTCAGCCGGATCTTGTTCCGCGGTTTTTGCGGGATGAAAGGTGGACGACACGGCTGGAAGGGTGCTCAATGGAAAGAGAAAATGGAGAAAATGACTCCCGAAGAAAGGGAACGGATGCGCATGTTGTGGAAACAGCGCTGTAACTGGTCGGGAGATAAGTTTGGAAGCTCCCCTCCTCCTACAGAGAAAACTACAGATGCCTAACAATGAATTCAAAGAAAAGGGTACGGAAAACAACCGTACCCTTTTCTTTTATGGAATTTGGCCCCATCTTTGTAATTCTCCGAATCAACAATCTTAATCCGGTCTTTATGCGTACTGTAAAATTTGTATTTTCCACTCTCCTTTTAATTCCGCTTCTTTCCTGTTCCCAGGTTGATTTTAATAAAATCGGAAAGGACATCGATAAATCGATCAATTCCGGGAAGCCTCTTACGAATCAGGAAATCATCGATGGTTTGAAAGAAGCTTTACAATATGGAAGTAAAAACGCCTCCGGTTCCGCATCAAAAGTGGATGGTTTTTTCAAGCATCCTGTAATTAAAATTCCCTTCCCTCCGGAAGCAGCAGCTGTTGAATCAAAACTCAGGTCTTTAGGAATGAACAAGCAGGTTGATGAGTTTATTCTCACTGTGAACCGCGCGGCTGAAGAAGCAGCGAAACAAGCCGCACCTGTATTTTTTAACGCAGTAAAAGGGATGACAATCACAGATGGTCTCAATATTTTACGTGGTGCGGATACAGCCGCTACGGGTTATCTCCGTCAAAAAACATCTTCACAGCTGGAAGCGAGCTTCAGGCCTGTTGTACATTCAGCGGTTCAGAAGGTTGATGTAACGCGGTATTGGAATCCTCTCATCACGACGTATAACAAGCTTCCCTTTGTGACGAAGATGAACCCTGATCTGGATGCATACATCACACAGCGCGCACTGCATGGTTTGTTTTACCTCGTAGCTCAGGAAGAAACAAAAATCCGTAAGGATCCTGCGGCAAGGGTAACCGCATTATTGCAAAAAGTTTTTGGGAGTAAATAAAGACGGAATCATACAGATTCTTTAATCCAATGAAATAAAAAATCCCCACCGGAAGTCCGATGGGGATTTTTTATTGTGAATGGCTTAATAACCAATAGATATCTTATCGGGATCCCCTTCAGATGGACGAACACTCATCACAGGAATCTTGGAGTGATTGATTACCTGTTGGGCAAAATTACCCATGAATAAACCACTGCTTTCCTGATCAGTCATGATAATGATCAGATCAGCATTGACTTGTGTAGCATAATCCATGGTAATTGAAGCTGTATTGTCTCCCTTGAAGATTTTTATTGTATGAGGAATTTCATGTTCTTCAAAATAATCCCTTACCTGATGAATTTTCACTTCGAATTTACGTTGCATGTCAATGTCAGACATTGTCATAATCCCGGTGATGTGAATCACTGAATTGTAATGCTTCGCTATTTCTGCAGCCTGTTTAACTTTCTGGCGGCTGGAAGGAGAATTGTCGATTGGTAAAATGATATCCTTAAAACCAATTTTCTTGGCATGTGTCTGAACTGAAATAACCGGACATGGAGCACTCATCACGACGCGATAAGTATTGCTTCCGATAAGGAATTCCTGAAATCCGCTGACACCGTGAGTTCCCATGATGATGATGTCTATTTCCAGTTCTTCTGAGATAGTTACAATTTTCTTGTAAATATTTCCCATCTCAGTGCGGTAATAAACGGCCATTCCACTATCATGGTGAAGTTTTTCAGAAAGTTGTTTCAACTTTTCGTTCGCCGATGATTCAATTTTGGATTCAAAATCAGATTGGGATTTGCTAAAAGCGTTACTGATGGCAGTGGTGAATGAATATGATTCAATCACGTGCAGTAGATGCAGATCAGCTTTGTGCAATTTTGCCATGAAGACGGCATGCTCCAGGGCCAGCTCAGCTGTTTCCGAAAAATCAAAAGGTATCAGAATCTTTTTGATCAGGAATTTTTTGTTCATGGCTAATACTGTTTAGGTAAAATTAGTATTCAAAGGCGGATATAGTGAGGTCTTTCTTTTCTTTTGGCTTAATGCTAATCACCGGTATGTCTGTTCCGTTGATGATTTCCTGAGCAGATGAACTGATAAACATGATATCGGACCATGTCATTTCTTCCTGGGTCATTATCATAACAAGATCCGCCTTGATTTTTTTGGAATACTGAATTACTTCTTCGGCGATATCATCACCATGTAGAAACTCCATGGTACAAGGTGTTTGCTGAGATTCTACATATTGGAAAACCTGCTGCATCTGACGTTTAAGTTTATTTACAATAAATTCATCATCTGTATTCAGCACTGTAACCAAATGTATTACTGAACCAAAGAGTTGTGCAAATTCGATGGCGTTTTTTACTTTTTCTTTTGTCTCCTTAGAAAGATCAAGAGGTACAACAATATTTTTGCAGCCGGGACGGTGTTTTTTTCCTTTTATTGTAATGACAGGACAAGGAGATTCCCGAATAACCCGCAATGCATTCGAACCGATAAATTTTTTCAAGCCCACGCTGCCATTTGTTCCCATGACTATGAAAGAACACTTCAGTTTCTTTGCAGCTTTTTGAATTTCTTCATAGACCTTTCCTTTAACAACCATGGTGAAAACACGAATTCCAATTTTTTCTGTTGTTTCGTGGGCAAGTTTATCAAGTTCTTTGAGAATTTTCTTTTCTAAGGATTTATCCTCCTTTTTTTGAAAAAATGGCAGATGAAAGCTATCCTCAATAATGTTAATGAGAGTAATATCTGCTTTTGTCAAACGAGCCAGGTTATATGATTGGCCCAGAGCAATGTAGGATTGTTCAGAAAAATCAATTGGTACAAGAATGTGGTTTCTGAAACTCGCCATATACAGGAAATAAGTTTTATTATTGTGAGCAAATTTAACGGAATCATTAACATGAGCAAAATACCAGAATCAGAACTTATCCTCAATCCGGATTTTAGTGTTTACCATCTCAACTTACTCCCTCAGGATATATCTGACACAATTATTAATGTTGGAGATCCCGACAGGGTCGCTTTGGTTTCCAGGTTTTTTGATAAGATTGAACTGAAGAAACAAAAACGTGAATTTGTAACTCATACTGGTTTATATAAAGGCAAAAGAATCACAGTAATATCTACCGGTATCGGAACTGATAATATCGATATTGTATACAATGAACTCGACGCTCTTGTCAATATTGACCTGAAAGAAAGAACTATCAAAGAAAAGCTCAGTTCATTGAATCTCATTCGAATAGGTACATCGGGATCGTTGCAGGAAGATATTCCTGTTGATGGATTTGTTTTTTCAGCTTATGGTATGGGATTAGATGGGCTTTTAAATTTTTACAAATTACATAACGACGCTGAGGAACAAGATATTGTTGAGGCTTTTCGAAAGCACTATCCCAATCAGGGAATTTTACCTCAGTCTTACATTGCACGATGTTCTTCAAAACTTGACCAGGCATTAAGCACGGGAATGTTCAAAGGAATCACTGCCAGCTGTTCTGGATTTTATGCACCGCAGGGACGAGTTTTACGTTATGAGCTTGCTCGTCAGGATTTTATCCCCACATTGAACAGCTTCCGGCATGGAAATCACAGGATTACAAATTTTGAAATGGAAACCGGAGCCATGTATGGTTTAGCAAAGATTCTTGGTCACCATTGTTGTTCAATTAATGCAATAGTTGCCAACCGGATAAACAATAAACACACGCATAAGGGCGAAGAAACCATGAACAACCTTATCGAGACTGTTCTTGATCGACTGGCTAAAATGTCCTGAGAATATCAGGTACACATTTCTTATCAGAGCTTTTGAAACTTCTGTTTGTAAGTACCCGATGTTGTGATGGCTTCAATAAAATAGAGACCGGCCGGTAATTGATCAACCATGAGTTCTAAATTGCCTGATTGTTGTCCGGATTTTGAAACTTCACGAATTATCTGACCCGAACTATTCAGAAGTCGAATCATTGATATTGATTCTGCTTCAAAATGAATATTGAGTTTATCTGTACAAGGGTTTGGACTAAGCTTAAGAAGTTCCTTTGGCTTCTCCGCACCCACACCTGCCCCAACAGGTACCATTTCAAAATTAAGAGTAGTCAGGATTCCATTCGCCAGGTTTACTCCTGTTATCGTTTTTGTATTGTAGCCGGTTTTGGTGCAGGTAACAGTATAAGTTCCACTGTCAGGATAGCCGGTTTTATATTCACCACTGGAGTTTGAATTTTGAATCACAGTAGTTCCGACAATAGAAACTTCCGCGCCATTAATAATCAAACCAGTGATACTATCTTTTACATTTCCTTCAAGGTAGCAGGCTCTTTTGTAAGTAGGTTCGAAAACATAAAAGGTACCGCTGCTCATATCAGTTGCAACGACAATTCCTGAGCTGAAATAAGGATCAGCATCCCAACACAAAGAAGAGCCGGTAGTAAAGTTGCCAACCTCGATTAAATTTGAGGGACGTAAAGCATCCACAATAGTCAATTCACTGCCATAACTTGGGCAAAGAAGAAAATCATTGAAGACCCTGACATTATGAACTTCATTGGCCGGCATATTGGTTGTGAAATAGTCATCTAAAAAGGAAATATTTGAAAGATCACTGACATCATAAGATGCCAATGGTTCGCCGGATCTTTCATCTGTTGTAAAAATTGTATTTCCGTCATCACTTAACCAGGTGTTGTGATTGAACTGACCGGGAGTTTGTTGTGTAGCCAGCAATACCGGATTGGCGCGATTGGAAATATTGTAAACCGAAAACTGTCCTGCTTGTATGTCACTCGTCCAGATGGTATCACCCCTGACATAACTATCATGGCAATAATTCAATGTAACTGCGCCAACATATTGCGGATTCCACGGATCAGAGATGTCACAGATCAACACCCCGTTTCCAAGTGAAGAAATGTTATGACCATTGATATAAACGTAATGGCCTGCAGTTGTCACAGTATGCGCTTTGGTGAGCATATTCTGAATTGCTCCATCACCTGTATAGAATTTATAATGTATACTATCGGGAAGGTATCGAAGATCGATAATTTGTAAACCATTGTTGGTATTATTTGGATCTACACCTTCACTTACAGCATATGCATAATCTCCCTCGACTTTTACTTCATGCCACAAACTTTGTACACCCGGAGGTTGAAATAAAATGCTCGGGTTTACCGGATCTGTTACATCAACAATGGCGACTCCTGCATCTGTTCCAATCAGTGCATAGGCATGTCCCTGGCCATCCTCATAGTGCCAGCAACCTGCAAGGGTTCCGGGAAAGGATAATGTTGAAAGCAGGCTCAGGTTTTTAGGAGGCTGAGCACTGAGGGCCTGAGTGAAAAGAAGAATACAGGAAATAGATACGAACAAAGATCGATGTCGAAACATGGCTTTTCTTTTCAAATTATTTTATTGAATAATAAATTTCCCACTATCCAGAATTTTTGAGCCTGAATGGATCTGGTAATGATAGATTCCATTCGCAAAATCTCCTTTTTGAAGCTCTACTGAATTGGAAGAAATTCC
>CAYMMN010000215.1:0-5937 GCA_964391495.1 uncultured Flavobacteriales bacterium
CGACTCCTCGCCTGAGAAACGGTACGATCTTCCAGATTGCTGAGGGCTTCATCCATATTCTGATTCACCGCCGCGATTTCCTGGTTCACTTTACTCTGAATCTGAATCACACGTTTGCTCAACGCGAATAAAGAATCCTCAATCATCTTCGCGTCGTCTTTCAGTTTTCTTTGCTGCTGACTCATCTTCAGATACTGCGGATTGTTGATGTCCATTGTCCGCAAATCCTGCATCACTTTCTCCTGATCGAAAGACAAGCGAAGCAGATTTTCCAACAAAGCACGCATGGCTTTCATGTCTTCTTCCGCCTGCTCCTGCTGCATTTGCTGTTGCATTTTGCTCATCTGCTGAGCCATCTGATCCATCTTTTGCGCGGCATTTTTTTGTGACTTCGATGCTTTGCCGTTTTTCTTGCTGTCGAGAGATTCAGAACTGTTCTGCATTTCACTCTGAATGTCCTGTTCTTCTTTATCAGTATTGGGAAGATCCTCCTTTTTTTCCAACGCTTCGTTTTTCTTCTCGAGCTCGTCCATATCCTTGCGGAAATCTTCGAAGTCTTTATTCAGCTGATCCTGTTTATCCTTGAGATCTTTGCTGTCGGCGTTTTTATCTTCAGACTGTTTGGAAAGATCATCCTGTTTTTTTGCGAGCTCATTCAGCTTCTCGATATTTTCTTCCAGCTTCTGTTCGAATTCCATCTTTTTGAAAATCTCGATCGTGCGCTCCAGTTCCTTCTGAAGGTCTTTGTTGTCGAGTTTCATTTGTCCCAATTGCTCCTGCATCTTGTCCTTGTCAACAGCATTCTCCATTAATTTCTGGAGTTCGTCCATCAGCTTTTGTAATTCAGGAGTCATCAGTTTATCCATGAGCGACTGCAATTGATTTTGCTTCTCAAGGATGTCTTCATTTACCTTTTTATACTCTTGTTCTTCTTTATTTTTCTTTTCGTTTTTAGCGCGAAGTTCAGCGAGTTTTTTCTCGAGTTCCTGTTGCTTTTTCAAAAGCTCTTCCGCTTTCTTCTTTTCTTCCCAGCTCATTTCTTTTTTATCCATGAGCTTTTTTGTGAGTTCACTCAGATCTTTCTGAAGCGATTTCGCCTGCGCGATACTTTCTTTCAGATCATTCTTGATCGACTCGTTGTTCTTTTCCTTGTTCTCTTCAATTTCTTTGAGAGAAGGAGCTTTGAATACCTGTGTTTGTGAACGAGTAGTTTTTGGACCGGTAAGACCATCGTTATCGGCAACTTCAAAATAAAATTCGATTTCATCACCGGCGCCGATGTTCACATTTGCTAAATCCCAATAGTAGAAAAACTGATCAGTTGTGGTATTTCTATTGAAGGGAATGGTTTCGGTATAAGACTTATTTTTATTCAGACTGGAATCAGCTGTTTTCAGGAAATGATAATTGAACGAAAGCTTTGTAAATCCGTAGTCGTCTTTGATCAGTCCTTTGAAGAAGGAACGTTTTGTAGAGAAAGAATCCTTTTGTTGTTCTACAGAAATGCTGGGATACAAATCCGGAATCACTGAAATTCCAAAATGCATCGAGTCTTTGTTGCTGAGGAACGCGTTGCTGTTGGTGACAGTATAACCATCGTTCCGGAAAAATTTTCTTGAAAAATTAAACACATTTTCTCCGATACGATTCAGTTTAACCGTCGTATCCTGAAATGCCATACGAATGGCTTCTGTGTTTTGTGTGTTGAAAGTCCAGTTGACTTTCGTTCCCGCCGGGATAACAAGATCGCCGGTGTTTTCAAGATTTTCATCCGCCTTGTGCAGGTAAGCAGGATAACTGAGGCTCACCTGGAAATTCATCAGAACCGGATTCGGTAAAGCTTCCAGAGTGTATTCCGGCGAATAAAATCCATCTGCGAAGAGACGGAATGTTTCGGTCTTCTGAAGATTGCGGAATGTATAATGAAAAGAGGTGAGGTTTTCTTTCTCCAGCTTAAACTGATTTTCACCGATTTCAATAAATGCTTCAGCAGGAACTTCTTTTCCGTTCACATGAACATCCAATTGGTAGTCCTGTTGCTGAATCGCTTTCAATTCTTTGTTGAGTACTTCGAAAACGAAAGGAGCGGGTTTTTCAAAATAAGTTCCATGCTCGATCAAACGACGTGTACTGTCTTTGATAAGTGATGGCGCGGTAAATAAAATCACCACCAAAGCGAACAGTGGAATAAGCGCGTAACGTGCATAACGTTTGTTCTCACCAATATTGATCGCGCTGACAAATGGAACAGGTTTCAGCTCTTCCGCTTTTTGATTGATACTCGCTTCGATCAAATCGGTATGAATCGCATTCGCCCCAATCCGTCCCCCGTCCCCCGTCTCCCGTCCCTCATCCGCTTGCTTTTTCAATTGGAGTACATTCAACAATTTATCTTCTACATTGGCAAAATGCTTTCCGATAATTTCAGCTGCCTGTTCGTGAGAAATTAATTTTCCGATACGGTACAGGTGCATCAGAGGAAGAATCACAAATCGACCTATGATGAAAAGAATTCCGGCGATGAATGAATAAAAGAAAACAGTACGGAGAGTAGTATTGAAATGTCCGAAGTATTCCAGTGAAGTGATCAGCAGGTAAAAAGCCAGACTCAGCGTAAAAGCATAGATCGCCCCACGAACCAACTGGTTTTTGTAGAACTTCCGGATGAAAGCGTCCAGCTTATGGATTAGGACCTGATAGTTATCTTGCATGGAAAGGCGCTTGGGACTGGTAATTTAGGAGATATACAAAGATACGTAAGTAACGAAATTTAGATGCGCTTATTTTTTGTGAAACTTTGTTAAAAAAGTATGCAATTAAATGCTGTTTTAGGTTTCGCGCAAAGGCGCAAAGGGCGCAAAGCCAGGTTCTTTGCGCCTTTGCGCGAAAAAAAACTTAGACCTGCTTAATGAATCTCCCAAAAACTCCCAACGGCAACTTATGCCCGGAAGTAGCCTGGAGATAGAGTTCGCCGGTGTTCAGGCCTTTGGATCCGGATAGGAGATTTTCGATGATGAGAGAGGAGAATCCGAGTGAATAGGTGTTTAGAATGAGAAAATGTTCCTGGTCGTCGAGAAGTGTGGTCACCAGTTTCATCATTTCATTGATAGAATCTTCGAGCTTCCATCGCTCACCGTCAGTTCCATGACCGTAAGCCGGTGGATCGAGGATGATTCCATTGTATTTTTTACCACGCTTCACTTCACGTTTCACAAAGGTGAGCGCGTCTTCTACAACCCAGCGGATATTATCCAGATTGCTGAGCTCCATATTTTCTCTTGCCCAGGAAACAACTTGTTTGACAGAGTCGAGGTGAATGACATCCGCTCCGGAAGCTTTCGCAGCAAGAGATGCTCCGCCGGTATAGGCAAAGAGATTCAGGATCTTTGGTTCCGGAGTTTTGAAGGATGAAATACTCTCAGCGATGTAATCCCAGTTACAAGCCTGCTCCGGAAAAATTCCAACGTGTTTGAATGAGGTGAGGGAGAGACGAAATTTTATAGGAAGTGTCGAGGGACGGGTGACGGGGGACGAATCTCCTTTTTGACTTTTGCCTTTTAACTTTTGACTTTCCAAAGGGTATTCGATCGTCCAGCGATCGGGCATTTCTTTCAGCTTTTTCCAGGTTCCTGATGAGCTGGAATTCGCCACAAAGCGGACATGCGCTTTTTTCTCCCATTCTTTCTGCGACAATTTCGGATCCCAAACAGCCTGTGGTTCAGGCCTGATGGTAACGTACTTTCCAAATCTTTCCAGTTTCTCAAAATTCCCACAATCGATCAGTTCGTAGTCGGGGAAATGGGTGGGAGTGAGTAGTTGCATGATTGCGAAGGTAGGAAATAGGTGTTTTGGGGAGGGAAAATGTTTTGCTTTTGGATGCGGTGTCTTTTAGGAAGGTACAAGGTACCAGGTACAAAGTACCAGGATTTTGGTTGTTTAGGACCTTGCTTTCATGACTTGTAGGGTCCTGTTTAAAGGTTAGTTCATAGACAAATTAATTAGCATATCAATTCAAATGGAGAGTAAACTACTTCTCGTTTATTTTAATGTGGCCTGCAATCGATGAATCATATTTTGAATTGAATTGATCTTTTGAGAAAGCGATTCTTTTTCAGATGATTTTCCAATTTTTAGCTTACTGCAAATAATAAGTTGAGTTTCTAATTCTGAAGCTGATCCTGAAGCGACTCCTAAAAAATGCGAGAATTCTTTTTTTGAGTTTCGACCGGCACCTTCCGCGATGTTTGAAGGAATTGAAATCGCGGATCTGTTCATTTGTGTGACCAGACCAAAGCGCTCTTCAGAGGGAAATGTTCTGGTGAGTTCATAAATATCAATAGCCAATTCTATTGCCTTTTGCCAAACTACCAGCTCTTTAAATCGATTCATTACAATCATTTTGATGTTATTTCTACCATGGATGTAACAAAGAGTTCATTTTATAATGAAAAAGACACTTTTAATAAGAATCAATATTTTAAGTTCCCTTTTCAAGTCATAACTTGATACCTGGTACTTTGTACCTTGTACTTACCATCTGGAGGCGCCCGGCATCCAGGCCACCTCTAAAATTATTTCCCAAACCCCTTGCACTTTTGAATATCTGCTCTACATTTATACCATCATTAAAACCTCAAATAATCTCAAAAGATGTCTTCGGAACACACTGATTCACAAATGACTATTGAAAACCTGCAACTGAAAGTAGAAAATCAGCAAAAACTGATAAATCAGTTAACCCAGGAAAATGAGGAATTGTATCATCAATACAACCATTTGATGATCAGAAATGGGAAAATGTTGAAACGCGTGGATGATTTGCAAAAGATCATCGACGATCTGCATATTCGGATAGAGGAATTACAGCTGATAAACGGTAATATGCTGCAGCTGAATGATCGCCTCAGAAAACGTACAGATAGTGCCATTTCAACAGGAAATGATCCTGGAAACAGGGGTAATGACTATTTAAGTCCGTATAATGATACTTTAAAAACCCATCATTCAGTTCTGGATCCATCCTCGCAATTTGACCTGGATGTTCTTTATGATCGCTGGAGAGGATTCCCGGGTCAGGTCGCATTGAATGCTCCGAACCTGCGCAAACAGGTATTGATGATGGTTCACCTATACAACAACAAATCTCTCAGAGCTGCGGAATTGTTCAACCTGACCGGCGTGGGCGGTGTTACGGGTGCCCGATATGTTTCGGCTTTGAAGAAATTCGGATTGATCCGTTTCACAGGAGCCCGGAAAAAAGGATCCTATGAAATCACCCCTGCAGGTACAGCCTTTATCGAATCCAAAGAACCGGTAAATGCTTCTTCCTTATCAGACAGTCAGTCGTCTTTTGCCATCTCCGAAGGCGGTATCCCCGTTAAATCCGAAGTAAAAATTCCGGAACCATCGGTAATGGATCACAACGATCTTTAATCCGATACGAATAATACTTCTTTGCGCCCTTTGCGCCTTTGCGAGAAACTATTTCGCGCAAAGGCGCAAAGGGCGCAAAGTTTTTAGGCTTCTGCTGTTATCTTTGCCGTATGAATAGAAAAGTAAGAGTTCGTTTTGCTCCGAGTCCGACGGGTCCATTGCATATGGGTGGGGTGCGGACTGCCTTATACAATTATCTTTTTGCCAAACAAAATCACGGAGATTTTATTCTTCGTATTGAAGATACCGACCAGAACCGTTTTGTTCCCGGCGCGGAAGAATACATCATCGAAGCATTGAAATGGAGTGGAATCATTCCAAATGAAGGCGTGGGTTTTGGTGATGGTCCATACACTCCATACAGACAAAGCGAACGTAAAGGTTTATACAAACAGTACGCTGATCAGCTGGTAAAATCCGGTCATGCTTATTATGCATTTGATGAAGCGGAAGCTCTTGAGCAATTGCGCAAGGATATGGAATCGCGCAAGCAGACATTTGCAT
>CAYMMN010000216.1:0-5909 GCA_964391495.1 uncultured Flavobacteriales bacterium
CTCAATCGGAGCATTGTTCATGAAATACCCGATTTCATTGTATTGTGCTTGTGTTCCATCCGGCAAGCCATGTGTAAATACACGAAGGGATTTATTGTTTCTTACAAAATCAAATTTCCTGCTCGTACCGTCATAAAGTACGTTTTCAAATTGATCTTCCTTAAACTGGTAAAAATGATTTTGTGCCCAACCGGTCTTTCCTGAGATGTACATGAAAGAGCTTTGCTGCCATTTAAAAGTAGCTGTATCCATTTGGATGGAATCATTCGCTACGCGCCAGAAATACACCGTACTGTCGATTAACTGAAGATTCGGAGGCGACCAGGAGAAAACACCGCCACTGTCGCTGATCACGGTGAATCGAAACTGCGGACTGGGTTGCATTCCGGGTGTAGAGTCCACAACATTCAGATCTACTGTATCAATTTCAAAACGATAGTTCCGGACATCAGCCAGCGGATCAGCTGTGCTTGCTTTAAGCGTTACTGTAGAGTAGGGGTGAATTGCAAAACGAGGAGGATATACCGGAATGATGTCGTTTGATTTGATGAAGACATTCGTAGAGGTAAAATTATTATTGTAATCATCGTATTCAGCAACAGAATCCGGAAGGTCGATTTCAACTCTGACCTTGTTTACACCTGCGGCGTTGAAGCCGCCGGTTTTCATCGTCAGATTAATCGTATCCTGATAATAACAGCGTCCACGTTTTAAAGTGTAAACGGAATCAAGTCCATTCGGAAATGTTCGGATCACATTCACATAAAATGAATCCTGAACGGCTTTTCCGATATTTCGTAGTGTTACATGAACAGTGAATGTGTCAAGATCCGTTGAAATTTCATTTGGTGAAAAAGAAATGTTGGATTCGTTAACAGCATAATCAGGTTTGTCGAAATGATTCAGTCGAAGGGAAGGGTCTCCCTGCAATGACATTTCATTGCAAACGATTTTAATATTCTCCTGATTCGGCATCTGAATGGTTTCAATCGCTTTCTTCATCAACTGTCCGATCGTTGCACCGTAATTGTAATAGGACGCGTTTTCAAAAAAGGCATTCGAGTAATTGTAGAGGTCATTCGGAATTCCCTGTCCGACACTCGCGATAAATGCGATAGCTGCTTTTCTTGGTTCCAAAACGAATTTTTCACTGACACTTTTCTGATACGTATGGAAGTCACCTGCAAAACAGGAGTTGGCAATCACGACCGGATAACGGCCCTGGTTGTTGTATGCTGATGGTTCGTCAGTACTTTGATCAAATCCTGAACCTGAAGCGTGACCAAAGAAGGTCATTACTTCGATACCGGAATCAATTTGTGCCTGCAGTGAATCACTTTGATTGATGACGATAGGATTGGAGTTGTATTTCAGATAAGTTGTGACGTGACCCCCAAACAGACTGTCTTCCATTACCGTTTTGAAAATGTCTAGATAACCTGAGAGCAAATTTTGTTGTGCCAGATCATCACCACCGCCAAAATGCAGGATCTCTTTCATCCAGGGTTGTGGAGGACCGGCTTGTGCGTCTTCGTATTCCTGAACCTTTGCGAGATAATCTGAAACTTCTGTTCCCGTTCTTGCAGAGACACGTCCAACAGGAACTTTTGGTTCATACAATGAACCATCAATACCGGAAGTTAGCAATTGATCAGAAGTAGGAACGCCGAAAGAAGGAACAAGACAAAGCGAAAATAACCCCGGGTTACCACGGAAATCAGCACCTGAAATAGATTTACCAAGCAACAGGAGGTTTTGCGGTGCAGCAACTGTCCAGCTGTTGAGGGTAAAGTGTATGAAGTTTTTTATTGACAAAGGATGTTTTTGAATTCCGTAAGCAAATTGGTCATACAATTCATCAATGTCCAAAAGAATTGTCCTGTTGTTTGTTGTCTGATCACGATATGACTTATAACTCTGAGCCTGGTTCCACAAGGAACGATGAGCGATGATGATGAATGCCGAATCACGGCCGACCGACTGAAGGTTGTTGAAGTAACCGAAATTGTTGGAAACGTAATTGATGCCACTAACACTGGTTACCGATTGAATGGAACCGGGCGTGCTCAGATAACAAACCTTTGGAGAAGAATTTCCGTCGTTGTCAACCAATGCCTGGAATGTTGCACCGGATTGAGAGACTAAAATTCTTTTGTGATTGGTGAGATCATACAAAACCGGTGAGGCAGCAGGGTTGAAGTTGGTAATATTCATCAATGTTTTACTCTGAGAAGGATCATCCGGCACAAACATTTTAAAAGTATTTCTACCTTCAAGATCATAGGTGTGAGGATAACGTACCGACAACCAATAGAAAGCGCTGTATTCCGGATTTGATGCACTTACAGGAGTAGTGACATCGTAGGTGAATGCAGTAGTTGCTGAAGTGAACACAGCAGGGGAGACTGAAAATGGATAAACACGTAATGATTGAGAATAATAAGTGTCTGTAAAATTTCCACCGGGGAAAGTAATCTTGATGTTGTGTGGATTGTTATTGATTCCTCCAACACAGGTTGTAATCTCCACATTTGGTCCGCTGGAATACATCTTGTCAGTATTCACGCTCACGTTCAAAGGATAATTCGCGGCCTGGTAGTTTCCAAACACATCACACCAGCCTTCACTTTCAGTATACTCGATAGAGGTGGAGGTCATCCCTCTGTTATATCCGATATAACGACCGGTCGCACCTTGTGTCGCCGGATCCTGATAGGATTCCTTGATGAAATAAGGACTCGGAGTGTAAGCAGAGTAATTGTTATTGTTCACACTGGTTAGCCTTTTTCCATTTGTTGAATTGCTGATGGTTAAGAAATAAACCGAAGTATCGGTAAACAAACTGAAGCTTGGTGTTGGCTGCCAGCTGGGATCAGAATACAGTTTTGAATCCAGACTACCATCATTTTTTTCTCCATAGAATTCAATGAAATCGGTTCCATCAAAGACTCCATCGTTTTCCCCCTGGATGTAGATGTATTGTTCCACACCGTTGTGGAAAAGCTGGATCTTACGCGGATCATTGCCTGTTACCTGGACACCAGCAAACAGAAGTGTTTGCTGACTGATCCTGTAAATTCCTTCCGAAGAAATTTTTATTTTATAATACGGCTGGCTGTAATTGATCCAGGAATTCTCGTACGGTTGAGCCCACAACAGAGAGGCGCCGAAGGAAATGAGAATGCTTAGTAAAATTTTTTTCATGATAGCCCTTTATCGTTTTCAGTTCGCTTTCGAAAATGGAAAGCTGATTTTAGCTTATTTATGTTTGTAGATATCCAGTTTTAATGAAAATACATTTGAATACAATGTCTCCTGACTGCCAATGTTTGTCAAGGCGTAATCAATAGTGAGTTTGCCAAGTTTGAGACCAAGTCCCATGTTCGGCTGAACGATGGTCGAACTCTTTCCATCGAAGTCTTTCACACTCTGGATATTTTGAATTCCACCGCGGAGGAAAATGAAATTGGCATAACCTATTTCCAGACCGAAATGCGGATCTACACTCACCGGATTTGAACTAATTAATACATTACGCTGTCCGTCAAAAGTCATATCGGCATCTAATTCAATTCGTCCAGTGATTTTTTTAGAAAAATCATAACGGTAACCGACACCAAGAATGAGTTTAGGTAAAGTAATTTCAGTTGTGTTTTTTGGAATTTCATTTCCGGTTTTGCTGTAAGTCTCTTCGAGAAGATCTGTGTTGTAACTCCATGCATTGAAAGTGGAGGTCACATCTTTTGCCATCAAACCAAATTCCCATCCATTGCTGTGGTATTGTGCACCGAGATCAAATCCAAAACCCCAGGCTTTACCGAAATCACCCGCTTTACGGTGGATAATTTTGGCATTACCCCCAAATCGTAGACCGACGATCTTTGAGATCTTGGCGTAACTGAACAAGAATGCATAATCTGCAATCGAGAAGGATTTGATTTTTGAATAATCAATCACACCGGATGCATCAATCAGATCCAGTGTGTTTGGAATGTCATCAGTACCAAACCGGATGATCGAAAATCCAAGCGTTCTGGAGGAGTCGATCTTTGTAGCAAGCGTTGCATAATCGAATTTTGAAATACCCGCGAAAAGTTCCGCATGCATGGCAGCAATCTGCAGATTGCCTTCAATTCCTGTCAAACCTGCCGGATTCCATACGGCGGAAGTGGCATCGTCAACTCCGGCTACCACTGCTCCCGATAATCCCATCGGTTTGCCCCCAACACCAATGGATAAAAACTCATTACTGTACTTTGGCGTCTGCGCAAACAGTTGAAGGGAGAAGAGAAAAAGAGAACCCGAGAGTAGTGTTTTTTTGAAGTGCATATGCTTGTCAAATTAGGATACCAAACCAAACGGCATGGCCCTGCTTTTATTGTTCTTAAGGTCTATTGTAAAATTACCATTTTCAAGTCCATACAGCTTTGTCACATTACGTCAATGACTGTATTTCGGAGGTGAATAGTTATACCACAACGAGGAGGAAAAGATACAGGAAACAGGGGCGAAAAATGGCCAATATTAACAGGGTGCAAAGAGATGTTACCAACATCCGAAACCCTCAAAATGTTTGAAATTCTGATGCAGGTTTAATGATGATTTTGAATCATCGATAAGGGGTGTCAAAACACATAAATTGCAAGCTTTCTATTTTTTTCTGAAACCTTCAGAGAATTCCCAGAAAAACTAATTTTGAGCCGGATGAATTTTATACGTCGCCAGATTCCCAATTTCCTAACCTGCCTCAATCTTCTTTGTGGAGCAGTGGCAGTAGTCATGGTTTTTCGCAACCATCTGGAATGGGCGGCATATCTTGTTTTTCTTTCTGCGTTCTTTGACCTGATGGACGGAATGATGGCCCGGGCTCTCAATGTCGCTTCCCCAATCGGGAAGGAGCTGGACTCACTTGCTGATGTAATTAGCTTCGGTTTTTTACCGGGGGTAATGATGTTTAAAATGCTGCAAATGTCCAACTTATCCACTGTTATCGAATCTCATACTTTAGTGCAAATTTTGCAGTTTTTTCCTTTCATCATCACTGCTTTTTCAGCAATACGTTTGGCTAAATTCAACATCGATACGCGTCAGACCGACTCTTTTATTGGCCTTCCGACGCCGGCAAATACCCTGCTCATCATCTCTTTTCCACTCATGATTTCTCAGGATGCTGCCAGATTTAGTCCCTTACTTCTGAACCCGGTTTTTATCCTCCTGGTCTCTGTGGTCGTCTCCTTTTTGTTGGTTTCGGAAATTCCCTTGTTTGCGCTCAAGTTTAAAAGCTTCGGATTCAAAAAGAATCAATACCAGTATATCCTCCTTCTGATCGCCGCGATTCTGATCCCGATATTTTTATACGCGGCAATTCCCCTGATAATTTTCTGTTATGTACTTTTGTCCATCATTCAGAATAAATTCAGGAAAACCCATTCATAATTCCAAGCAATGAAATTTACAGCCGAAATTGATGTGATGCCTCTTAAGGCACTTTTAGACCCGCAAGGGAAAGCCGTTCGTCACGGTTTGACAAACATTGGCCTGAGCCAGATCGATAACGTGAGAATCGGGAAACACATCACCCTCGAAATAGAAGCCGGAAACCCTGAAGAGGCTCGCTCCAAAGTTGATGATGCCTGTAAAAAACTGCTCTCCAATCCAATCATGGAGTCTTACCATTTTGAACTGGTTGAAGTAAAATAAATCAGGCTTTTTCTATACTGGCTTTCGTTCCGGATTGGCTTAAATCAAAAAGGCGGAACCTTTATTTTCTCAATTCAAAATTCTGTCCGAGGTAGACTTTCCGGACCTGTTCGTCAGCCGCAAGTTCTTCTGAGGTACCTGCTTTCAAAATTCTTCCTTCAAACAAAAGATAAGCCCGATCGGCAATGGTCAGCGTTTCGTCAACGTTG
>CAYMMN010000217.1:0-5855 GCA_964391495.1 uncultured Flavobacteriales bacterium
AGCGAGAGCTTCAGCGGAAGCCGATCGCATAAAAAAGGAAGCTGAAGCAAAGGCGAAGGCAAAAGCTGATAGTATTAAAAAAGCTGCTGAACAAAAAGCGAAAGATGAATTGAAAAATTTGAATCCTTTTAAAAAGTAGATTTAGTGTGATGAGAAAAAATGTGTGTTGGAATAGTGTCATTGGATTGATAGTACTCAGTAGCTTTCTGTTTCCCGGACGCGCACATGCTCAGGATGGAGCATGTCCGAAATCGCAGAATAAGAAAGCTGTGAAATATTACGAGGACGCTGCTAGTCTGTTTAAATCCAGAAAGTATGGGGATGCAGCAGACATGATCAGCAAGGCTATTGATGCTGATCCGGAGTTTGCGGATGCCTATCTTTTACAGGGAAATATCAGCCTGAAAAAAAAGGATGATAAAACCATGGAACAAAGTTTTAAAAAGGTAATGGAACTTTGTCCTGACCTGGATCCGGAAATGTATTTTCAACTGGGCTGGTTGTATTTTGATGTCAAGAAATGGAAGGAGACAGAAACCTATCTCAAGAAATTTTTGTCTTTTGATCGAATCAATGAAGATCATGGCAGCAAAGCAGAGAAAATGCTGGTGAAGGCGAAATTGTATGCGCATCCGGTTCCATTTGATCCGAAACCTGTTCACGATTTATCAACTCGTGATCCTGAGTATCTCCCGTATATTTCACCGGATAATGAGCTGGCTTTTTTCACCAGACGTTTTGAACAAAAGGAAAGAAACATGTTGACTCCGCAAAGTGTGGAGAAGTTCATGATCGCAAGGATGAAATCACCCGGAGTTTATGATACCGGTGTACCGATGGATGAACCCTTCAACAAAAGCAGTAGCAACAATGAGGGAGGAGCGTCCATCACCATTGACAACAAGCATCTTTTCTTTACAGTAAATACCAAGGGGAATTTCGATATCTGTACTTCTGACTTTGTTGACGGACATTGGTCTGAAATAAAAAATCTCGGACCATCCGTAAATGATCCGATGCAATGGGATTCGCAACCAAGTATTTCTTCGGATGGTAAGACATTGTATTTCGCATCTGCCAGAGATTCGCTTTCCGGAATTGATATTTATTACACAACCCGTCGTGAAGATGGAAGTTGGACACGAGCCGTCAAACTTGGTCCCGCGATCAATACCAACGGAAATGAAAAATCGCCTTTTCTTCATAGTGACAGCAGAAGCTTATATTTTTGTTCGGATAGCCTTCCGGGTTTAGGTGGTTACGATATATTTATGAGCAAAATGGATGACAAGGGACACTGGGGAACACCTGTGAACCTCGGGTATCCGATTAATACAGAATCGGATGAAGTAGGCTTTTTTGTAAGTACAGATGGAAAGACAGGTTATTTTGCTTCCAATAAAATCAACGGAGGCGGAGCAGGCTATGATATTTACTCTTTTGATTTGTATCCGGATATGCGTCCCAATAAAGTTTATTTCCAAAAGGGTGATATGAACGGAAGTAAAAATGATGAGATTGTAAATGCGACCATCGAGATCAAAGATGCATCCACAAAGAAAATTCAGAAGATTGATGTCGATTCTGTGACAGGAGAGTATGCTTTCGTTGTTAACTTTGATCATGATTTGTTATTGTCTGTGAAGAAAGAAGGCTTTGCTTTCGAGTCTCAGTATATTTCTACAAGAGATACGGAGAATCTTCAACCTGTAAAAAGGGATATCGAATTGAAGAAACTGGAAGTAGGAGGGCAGTATACGATTAATGACATTTTGTTCAGCACCAATTCATACGAACTGAATGATACCATTAAAACTGTATTGGATGAATTTTCAGAGTACATGAAATTAAATCCGAAGCTGCGTGTCGCTTTACATGGACATACCGATAACATCGGGAATCCCCAGGACAACATGGCTTTGTCAGAGAACAGAGCGAAAGCTGTGTTTGATTATCTTGTTTCAAGAGGGATTGACAAAGCAAGGATGTCCTTTAAAGGTTTTGGGGAGACAAAACCGATTACTTCCAACGCGACTGAAGCTGGAAAGGCAAGGAACAGAAGAACAGTATTTGTTGTGACTTCCAAATAAACAATCAATTTTAATCTCATGAAAAAAGCGAACATTTTGGTTTTTTGTCTGCTGACAATTTTTGCAAGTGCTCAGAATCCGAAAATGGTGAATAACTCGGAAATAAAAACAGTACGTGTATACCAAAGCGGTGCTCAGGTCAACAGAACAATTCAGGCAAATGTGGAAGCGGGAATTACACAATTGATGGTGCCGGAATTGTCCTCACAGATCAATAAAAACTCCATCACAGTTTCAGATATCGGAAACTTCAGTTTGCTTTCCGTTGTGCATCAGTTGAATTATCTGGATGCAGAAAAAAAATCTCCGGAGGTTCTCCGACTGGAAGATTCTTTGAAACAACTGGATCTCGAAATTGAAAAGAACAGCGGACTGGAAAATGTATACACTCAGGAATCCGCCTTGCTTAATGCCAATAAATCTGTTGGCGGAGCAAATACAGGTGTTGATCCGGATAATCTGAAAGAAGTGGCTGATGTGTTTCGGGAACGAATGATTGAACTTACCATCAAATTGATTGCCATTCACACCGAAGCAAAACGTTTGGCAGAGAAAGTCACAAAGCTGACCAAACAACTGGAAGAATTAAAATCGAAAGAAAATGTACCGACCAGCAATATTCTGATCACAGTTTCCGCGAAAAGCAGAATGACTATTAACTTCACGCTGAGTTATTATGTCAACGGTGCATCCTGGACTCCAAAGTATGATATCCGTGCGACTGATATTAAAAATCCGGTACAGCTGGCATATAAGGCAGATATCACTCAAAACACAGGCGAAAACTGGAAAGATGTGAAGCTTACTCTTTCTACAGGTAATCCTTCGCTTGGAGGAAATAAACCGATTTTGTCACCATGGTATCTTGATTTTTATCAGAATTATAACCAGCTGAGAGAAATAAATCTCAGCAATCAACTGCAGCAGGCTCCTGCATATGTTGATGGAATTGAAGTTAGAAAAAATGTTGGAATACCTTCTGCTGATTCATATGAATGGGTTGTTGTAGATCAGAATCAACTGAGCACAGATTTTGAAATTCAAATACCTTACAATATTCCTTCTGACAGCAAACAGTATTCAGTAGACATCCAGACTTATGAATTGCCTGCCAGCTTTAGTTATTTCGCAGCTCCGAAAATAGACAAGGACGCATTTCTCATTGCAAAGATTACAGGTTGGGAGAATCTGAATCTCCTTCCCGGAAAATCAAATGTATATTTTGAAGGTAGTTTTGTTGGAGAATCCTCCATTAATCCACGAAGCACGAAAGACACACTTGATCTATCTCTGGGAAGAGATAAGAAAATTGTCATCATGCGTGAAAAGCAAAAGGATTTGAGTACTTCAAAGTTTGTTGGCGATAAAGTTGTTAAGGAATTGAATTATGAAATTACTGTCAGAAACGGAAAGAAGGAAGCTATAGAAATTACATTAGAAGATCAGGTTCCTGTTACTAAAAACGGTGATATAAAAATCAACCTGATTGAATCATCTGCAGGAAATGTTGACGAAGAAAGTGGTAAAATTACCTGGAGAATGAATGTTCAACCTTCAGCAATTGAAAAACGTTCACTCAAATTTTCAGTGAAATATCCAAAAGATAAAGTAGTTCCAGGTTTGTAATCCTACCAAAAAATACCTGGTACCTGGTACTTTGTACCTTGTACCAGGTATTTATTACTATAAAATCCTTTAATCTTCCCCAAATCCTGTTTAACATCCCGCCAGAAGATATCCATAGCTTCGCGTCCCTTTTTTTTGTTTTTTTGTATATCCATCACAGGAGCTATTTTGATCAAAATCAGGAAAATAATCAGCTTTTTGAGCTTATTTGGTGCAATTGGTTTGATCCTGTTGCCCGGATTTTCCATTGGTCAATGTGTGAGTCCGATTGCAACTTTTCCGTTTACAGAGGATTTCGAAAGCGGACCTGCAGGATGGACCTCAGGAGGTAGTAATTCCGACTGGGCCTTAGGTACTCCTTCCAAAACGACAATTAATGCTGCTGCATCCGGGAACAACTGCTGGATCTCCGGTGGTTTGAATACTTCTTTTTACAATTACGGAGAACGTTCCTGGGTGATGAGTCCATGTTTTGATTTCAGTGGATTATCAAAACCCATGGTTTCAGTTTCTATTTTTTGGGATACTGAATATTTGTACGATGGTGCCAATCTTCAGTATTCAACAGACGGATTGACCTGGAGAACACTTGGTTCTTACTCCGAGCCAGAAAATTGTGTTGATCAGAACTGGTACAACGTAAACAATGTTACCAATCTCTCCAGCATAACGAATGGAACACAAGGCTGGGCAGGAACTGTTCAGGCAACTTCTGGTTCTTGCAGAGGTGGTCATGGCAGTGGCGGATGGCTTGTTGCCAAACATTGTCTTTCATTTCTTGCCGGCCAATCTCAGGTAATGTTTCGCTTTACATTTGGATCCGGTACAACCTGCAATGATTACGATGGATTCGCATTTGATCTTTTCAAAATCGAAGAAGCTTCCAATTTCCCTTTTACATTCTCATGGAATTGTGTTTCCTCCAATACTGTTGAATTTCAGGATACATCATCTTGTCATTCCAACTGGAGCTGGGATTTTGGTGATCCAACATCAGCGACGAATACAAGCGATCTTCAGATACCTCAACATACTTTCTCCTCACCTGGAAAATATACGATCACGCTTATTGCAGGAAACGATTGTATTCCGGAATATTCAGTCACAGCTGATCTGTACATCCTCAGCGCACAAACATCATCTACTCCCGAAACCTGTGTAAATTCAAAAGATGGTACAGCAAGTGTACAGGTAAGCGGAAGCACAACGATCAATTCGTATTCATGGAACACTGATCCTGTTCAGAACGGTTCAACCGCGACCGGACTAAGTGCAGGTCAATATGCAGTGAATATTACGGCATCAAATTCCTGTGATATTAGTGCGGATGTAATTGTTCCTATCGGTCCTGATGCTTTTCCAATTCCTGATTTAGGTCCGGATACAACCTTATGTCCCGGTTCAGTATTTCTGCTTCATCCCGGAAACTTCAATACTTATGAGTGGCAGGATCTTTCCACTGATCAGAATTATATTGTTGAGCAGGCTGGTGTTTATACAGTAAAAATTACAAATACTGCAGGATGTTCCGGAACGGATACAGTATCTGTTTCAGAAGATTGTCTGAACGATATAATTTTTCCGAATGCCTTTACTCCGAATGAAGATAATCTTAACGAAATATTTTTGCCGTTCGGCAGTGCGATTAAAAATTTCAACCTGAAAATTTACAACCGCTGGGGACAATTAATTTTTGAAAGTGTGGATCAATCACGTGGTTGGGATGGAACTTACCTTGGAAAAAGACAGGAAGAGGGGATATATCTTTATCGGGTTAGCTATAGCGTTCGGAATGGCGAGGAAAAGAGTAGAACCGGAAAAGTTGTTTTGATCAGGTAATCGTTTCAGGCTTCTGTTAATCTATGAATCTTCGGTTTTTTATTTTACTCTTTTTTCTTTTTAGTCAATGCGGAAAGGCTTGTGCCGAAATTTGCTCAGCCTCTGTAAAAGAAAACTCCGGAACTGAAATAATACTTCCAGCAGATTCTCTTTCTCCATCTGTCGGCTTGTTAGAAAACGCGAAATCTCCTGATCGTAAAAGAACCAGACTTTTAAATTATACAGTTGCAGGCTTGTATCCTGTAAGTATGTATTGGTTGTATACACAGTGGTATCAAAATTATCCTCAGTCTTCTTTTC
>CAYMMN010000218.1:0-5794 GCA_964391495.1 uncultured Flavobacteriales bacterium
GCCCAGTTCTCCACATCCTTGCGGGGGGCGCGAGTCAGGCACAGGCTGCCATCATGGTGGCTGTTCTCGACTCCATCACACTCGAACCGTGGACCACATGTTCATACAATTTCGGTCAGGCTAATCCATGGGTAGTGACTTCGGGAGCATGCGGAGATCCGACCATGCAGGGAATTAACGTTTGTCAGTTCCCGGGAGGTCGTCAGCGACCGGAAAACTATTTCATTTTCCGTTATGCGGATCCGACACAAATGCAAAGTCTGCAAAACATGATCAACCAGGTACCGGCAGGAAATTACATCCTCGCTTATTCCTGGTACACTTACCCCTATTCAGCCGCGGATCCTGCATTCAATGCTTCACTTAGTGGTCTTGGCTTTCACATGAACATGCTTCAGGATAACACACCATTCATCGTATTGATGAAGAAAGGCTATCCTTCTACTATCGAAGAGAAATGGGGACAATCCGATACTTCCGATTTGCAACTCCAAACTCTTCTCAGTGCAATCTGGAACAGAGGAACAACAACTACTGAAGTGATCGGACCGGCAACCCGCTGGGATAGTTTCCATTGGAATCAGGTTCCTGATGAAAACCCTTCACGCGACCTTGTGAGCATTGATGTTCTCGGACAAAACAGTAACAGTAGAAACTGGGACACACTCGTGAGCAACCTCAGTTATTCAACTACAGGAAAAGATACATTGCTAAACTGGATTGATCCTATCACCTATCCTTACCTCAAGTTGATCTCATATGTTCAGGATGATTCTTTACGTACGCCTGCACAGATGAAATACTGGAGAATCTATTATGATGAAGTTCCTGAATGCGCTTTAAATCCGAACCGTTCATTTGGCTTCTATGAAAATCCAATCCAAGAAGGTGATACCGTAAGGATGCACATTGCGATTGACAACCTTGGAAATTTATCAATGGATAGTCTGGATGTTAGTTTTTATCTCTATGACAATAACCGTATCCGACATGATATACAAACTGTCAAATTGGATTCATTGCGTCAGGGGCAATCACTCATTGCAAATGTTGTGGTTGATCGTACGTTTGGTCTGGCCGGTAGCAATGGTTTGTGGGTAGAAGCAAATCCTTTTATCCCCTCACATCAGACCGAGAAATATCATTTCAACAACCTGATGGAAATGAAGTTTACCATGAATCGTGATCGCATCAATCCGATTCTGGATGTAACATTTGACGGAGTACACATTCTCGACGGAGATATTGTTTCAGGTAAACCAATGATCACAATTCAACTGCATGATGAAAATAAATTCCTTGCATTGAATGATACGGCTAAGTTTAAAGTGTATCTAAAGAGTCCGAATTCACAGACGCTTACACCGGTATTCTTCTCCTTCCCTACTTATGGAAATACCCTGAGGTTTACTCCCGCGATACTGCCGAAAAACAGCTGTAAGATCGACTGGAATCCAATCTTTGAAAACGACGGAGTATACGTACTGGAAGTAGAAGCAACAGATAAATCAAACAACGAATCCGGAAAATACAATTACAAAATCTCCTTTGAAGTGGTGAACAAATCTACGATTACGGAATTCCTGAATTACCCGAATCCTTTCTCCACTTCCACCCGTTTTGTCTTTACGTTAACCGGTAATGAAATTCCGACACACATGAAAATTCAAATCATGACGGTAACCGGAAAAATCGTGAGAGAAATTATGCAGAATGAATTAGGCAATATTCACATTGGCAGGAACATTACGGATTACACCTGGGATGGTAAAGATGAATATGGCGACCAGCTTGCCAATGGGCTCTACCTCTACCGGGTTGTTACAGATCTCCATGGAGAATCCATCGAACACCGCGCTACAGATGCCGATAAATTCTTCAAAAAAGGTTGGGGAAAAATGTATCTCATGCGATGAGACTCTGATTTTGCATTTTACAAAAAATGATCTTTTAGTATTTCAAAATAAAAAAAGGCGAACAAAATGTTCGCCTTTTTTATGCACTAAGATTTCTAATTTGATTATTTCAGGTTGTGGTATACCGCCTGTACATCATCATCTTCTTCAAATTTATCGACTAACTGAAGGATTTCATCTTGTTGTTCTTCGCTCAACTCTACAAAAGTTGTTGGTAAACGTTCAAGGGCCGCTTTCTTCACTTCTATCTTCTTTTCTTCAAGGCCTTTTGCCATCTTTCCAAAATCTTCATAAGCTGTGTAGATGATTATTTCCTCTTCGTCCACTTCCATACTGTCCAGTCCGAAATCAATCAGCTCAAGTTCCAGTTCTTCCACATTCACTTTACCATCATTGGCAATACGGAAAACACCTTTACGCTGGAACATAAAATCCAGAGAACCTGTCTTCCCAAGTGTTCCGTTACCACGATTAAAATACATACGGATATTTGCAACTGTACGTGTCGTATTATCTGTAGCAGTTTCAACAACAATGGCTACACCATGCGGCCCATATCCTTCATAAACGATTTCCTCAAAGTTCCCTTCGTCCTTAGAAACAGCCCGTTTAATCGCCCCGTCAATCCGGTCCTTGGGCATGTTCAAACCCTTCGCATTTTGCACAGCTGTGCGCAAACGAGGGTTATATGCAGGATCAGGACCACCGGCCTTTACTGCGATGGCGATTTCACGACCCACACGAGTAAAAGCTTTCGCCATTTTATCGTAGCGGGCAAACATTTTGTGTTTGCGTTTTTCAAATACCCTACCCATAGTATATAAATAATTTAATGGTCGCAAACGTACGGGATTCGGGAAAATTAAACAAACGGAGATGTCATCCACAAAGGAGAAAACAGAAAAAATCCCCAAAACATGGTTTTGGGGATTCCTTATCAAGATAGGTCATTTAGTTCAATCCGTCATCTTCTTCTCTTTCGCTGATTGCCTTAGCCTGGGCTTCACTTCCGGGTTTTCCAATTACCTTGTAATTCCCGTCTCCTTTCAAAATAGAGGTATAAAGTGGCTGATTATCCAATACTTCCAAGGCTTTCTTGAGATCCTGATCTGTTCTGAAACTGCTTTCCAGTCGTCCTTTCTGGAAATAATACCTTGAAGCGATTTCTCCCTCCAACATGTCCTTCACCTCTGATTTATGATTCATCAGGTCCTGCTTTTTGTAATCCGCCATTTTCTTTTTTAATGCTTCGAATTCTGTTTTCAAGGCATCAAAATGTTTGTCTTTTTCGGCTGCTTTCCGGAAGGAATCCAGCTCCTTTTCGCTTTTATCTGTGTATTCATATTTTTTCCCATCGAGAAAAGCTACAAAGTTGTTGTAATCCTGTTCCGAAATCGCAAATTCCTTTGCAGGCGCAATTGATGCGTGTTCTCGGGCATATTTATTGGCATAATCGAAAAACAAGAAGTTGTGGTACAAGGATCCTGTCAGGTTGCTGTATACTTCAGGATCAGTATAGATGTCCGGGAAAATACCACTTCCATCGTAAACAACGCGACCACCCTTGGTTTTGAATTCTGTGATCAGGGAGTCCGCAACTTTAGATACTGATCCATCCGCGTTTCTGTGCGTGTAATCCAGTGCCTGTATACAACGACCGCTTGGTGTATAGTACTTAGCGATTGTGACCTTTAAGAGCGTATTATAGGAGAGATTATAAGTCTGTTGAACGAGGCCTTTTCCAAAAGTACGTTGACCAACAATGACTCCACGGTCAAGTTCCTGGATGGCGCCGGTAACGATTTCAGAAGCGGAAGCGGAACCGCGGTCCACAAGCACAACAACCGGAATCTCCGTATCCACAGCGGTTTTGCTGGCAAAATACTCCATATTCATCTCCTTCACTTTACCTCGCTGGGAGACGATCTTTTGGCTTTTATCAACGAACAGATTCACAATATCTACGGCTTCTTTCAGCAAACCTCCACCATTCCCACGCAGATCGAGGATGACAGATTTCATTTTCGGATCCTGTTTAAGGGTCACCAAAGCTTGTTTTACTTCATCCGCAGAATTCTCCAGAAATTGGGTCAGTTTGATGTATCCGGTATGATCATTGACCATTCCGAAATATGGTACGTTTTTGAATTTTATCTCGTCACGTGTAATCGTTTTCTCGATAGGCTGAGCAGTTCCTTCCCTCTGGACAACAATTTTCACAGTAGTCCCCTTCTGCCCTTTCATAAACTCGGTAACATCATCGACTTTCCGGCTTTGGGTAGTAATTCCATTCACGGAAACAATTTTATCTCCTACACGAATATCCGCTTTCTGAGCAGGGAAACCTTCGTACACTTCACTGATTTCAATTTGCCCGTCCCGTTCATGAACCAATGCCCCGATCCCACCGTACTCGGCAGAAATATGAGTCATTCGATAATCTTCGATTTCACTTTCCGGTATGTAGACTGTATATGGATCAAGCGATTTTAGCATTGCATCAGCTCCCTTTTTCATCAGTTCGCCCGGCTGAAGCGAATCCACATAATAGATATTTACATCCCTGAAAAGGGTAGAAAAAATGTCGAGGTTTTTGCTGACTTCGAAATAATAATCTTCAACAAAGCTGAAGGAAGCTATTGAAACCAATACTATTGAAAATACCAGCACTATTTTTTTAGCGCGGCGGGATACAGATTGAATCAAGGGCATGCTTGTGGAATTTAGCCGGATAAAGCCCGGAAGAGTTCGTTTTATACTGCAAGAACGGAAAAAAGTTAATTCCATTTTCTTAAAAAGGGTTAATTCAGTCCGACGGACTTAAAGAAACCCGAATATCCATTCTATCAGTAAGACCAGCAGCATGATTGCCACCAAAATCACGAATATCGCACCAGATGAAGCTTTCGGGTTTGGTTCATTTTCGGGGGACTCCAATGCCATATTTTTATTGGTTGAATTCGCGGTAAAAAGTAAGCGTTCAGAAATTTAAAAGGAATAATCTGAAATACTATGGATTAAGACAGGTTAAAGTTTTAATGAAAATCAAATGTTCTGATAAAGTCTCTACCCGGAGTTCCCGAATGGCATCCTTTACAACCGGCACCTTTATTTCCTGCACTGTAATTTACACTACCATCGGCGTTCAATTCGGCCCACACCCAGTTTTCAGCAGCAAAAGTATTCCCCGGTTCCTTTTCCATAATTGCGTACAGTTTCAGATTATCATTCGAATCATATATTTCTTTTACGATCAATGATCCATCGGGAAACTTTGCACCTACAGGAAGTTCACCAGAAGTATCCAAAGCCGCAAATGCAATTTCATTAAAACGCAATTTGAAAGCACCGTGCGGACTTGGTGCTACTCCATTCAATCTATTACCGTTCTGATAATAATGATAGCCACCTTCCATGATATCTTCGAATAACTCCAGATCCTCATTGGCATTGATTTTATCTTTGGTACATGAAGCAATAACAAGCATCAAATGCAAAATCAACAGGGAGAAGGCTGTATATTTTTTCATAATTCAAAATAGAATGCGCATCCTGCGGAACAGGAACAGGGTTGAAAACCCGGAATTTAATTTTGAAATTTAATATATACAATTTAATTCTGCAAATAAAATGAGACCAAAAAAACTCCATCAATCAGAATGTAATTCGATTACCCAGCGGTTTACCTGTTGTTCAAAATTTATCGAACCGGGAATTGTCATGTAGGATTTTACAAATTTAAATCCAGCCTTAGGCAATGTTCTATTTGGAGATGGGTTCAAAGCATAGGGCTCGCTGAAAAGACGCTGCAATTTTAATTTTTCAAAAAATAAGGGTATAGAAAGTTTAACAAATTTTTCCCCTAAGCCCTTCCCTCT
>CAYMMN010000219.1:0-5787 GCA_964391495.1 uncultured Flavobacteriales bacterium
CCTTGATAAAGGACACTTCGCCATTCAGGTATTTCTCTCCCTCAGCTGCAGCATCAACCTGTATTTTCATGCTGACAGTAAATTCACTTTCATCCGGGAGTTGTACCCAGATAAATTTTACATAATCTTCTTCGAAAAGAAATTGTGAATTTTTTAATTCCAAAGGAGAAACTGAAAAGCCCTGGGGAATAAAGACCTGGATTCGTCCGAATCCATTCAGGTTTCCTTTGTTCAGGGTCAATTGATAAACAAAAGAATCGCCGGGTCTAACTTTGGACGGAGCCTGAACTATTACCTGCATTGTTTCTCCAGGACCAAAAAAATAGGAGAGGATAAACAACATGGAGGCCGATAGAAATGCAGAAAGTAGCTTGAACATCTGAGTAGGGATTGATGGCTCAAGATACTGCAAGCCTTTCAGGCAAAAGGTTTGTTTTTGTGGCAGTTATCCAAAGTTCAATGTTGAAAACATAGCCTGTTTTTTGACCGGTTTTTAGGATGAACTTTGCGCTGAATGTGTTGCTCAGACTGCATTTGAAGAGGGTAGAGGGATTGAATGAATACCTGAATTGCGTCCTGCTTCATCATTAATTGGTGACTTGCTGTAATTTTTATCCAATAAAAAGTCCTCGTTTTAGCCATAAAAAAAAGACCGGCGATTGGCCGGTCTTTTATCCTTTTGAAGGTGATCAGAAATTCGGTTTAAGAAGATAGCGAGAATAAAATTCATTGATATGCTTCACAGCGTGATCAGCGTCTTCAGCAAGCATCAGCAAATTCAGATCACTTGGCTCAATCATTTTTTCGCGGATGAGTGTTGATTTGATCCAGTCAAACATACCTCCCCAGTATTCTTTACCGGCCATAACGATCGGGAATTTCCCGATTTTTTTTGTCTGAATGAGGGTAAGAGCTTCAAAAAGCTCATCCATCGTTCCAAATCCACCAGGAAGTACAACAAATCCCTGTGCATACTTGATGAACATAAGCTTACGTACGAAGAAATAATCAAATGTAATCAGCTTGTCACTGTCTATATAAGGATTGGAGGACTGTTCGAAAGGAAGTTCTATGTTCAATCCTACAGATTTACCACCTGCAGTTTTGGCACCTTTGTTCGCGGCTTCCATGATTCCCGGACCACCACCGGTGATGATTCCATAACCTTCCTTGGTCAGCTTGTAAGCAATTTCTTCTGCCAGCTTATAATATTCATGATCCGGTTTGGTACGTGCCGATCCGAAAATCGAAACACATGGCCCGATCTTACTCAGCTTTTCAAAACCATCCACAAACTCCGACATGATTTTGAAAATCTGCCAGGTGTCGTGGGCTTTAATTTCCTGCCAGTCTTTATCTGAAAAGGCTCTGCGGATTTTTAGTTCATCAAAATTCATAGTATGTCTTAAAATTTATATTCAGCTTCCGGAAACGAAAAGAGAGTTAAAGATCCGAAATTTCAGAAGGTTCAGAAAAATCAAATCGATTCCGAAGATTGACTTTTACGTCTTCGCGAGTTTAAGGTTTCCGAAAGCTTTGTATTCCTGTAGTTCTTTTTTCAGGAATTCCGCGGTTATGCTTTTTTTGTTTTTAATAATTTCATCAGGAGTACCTTCACAAACAATCGTTCCGCCACGTTGCCCGCCTTCAGGACCCAGATCAATAATGTGATCCGCTATTTTGATGACATCCATGTTGTGCTCAATCACCAGGACTGTGTTCCCTTTGTCTACCAGTCGGCTCAATACATCAAGAAGTATTCTTACATCTTCAAAATGCAATCCGGTTGTTGGCTCATCAAGAATGTAAAATGTATTTCCGGTATCTCGCTTGGACAATTCCGTCGCCAGTTTTACCCGCTGAGCTTCCCCACCACTGAGTGTTGTGCTTTGCTGTCCAAGCGTAATGTATCCCAGTCCAACTTCCTCAAGCGTTTTTATTTTATGCAAAATATGCGGCATGTTGTTGAAAAATTCAACAGCCTGCTCAATGCTCATGTCAAGTACATCGCTGATGGACTTGCCACGATAACGGATTTCCAGTGTTTCACGATTGTAACGTTTGCCTCTGCAGGTTTCACATGCAACATACACATCGGGAAGGAAATTCATTTCTATCACACGCATCCCGCCACCCTGACAGGTTTCACAACGACCTCCTTTTACATTAAAAGAAAATCGTCCGGGTTGATAACCACGTATAGCTGCTTCCGGTAAGGCGGCAAAAAGATTGCGAATATCCGTAAACACTCCAGTATACGTCGCGGGATTTGATCGAGGTGTTCTGCCTATAGGTGACTGATCAATCTCGATGACTTTATCAATGTGATTTAATCCCGTGACTGAAGTATAAGGCAATGGTTTTTGATGCGCGTCAAAAAAAATGATGATTCAGAATAGGGTAGAGGGTCTCATTGATCAGCGATGATTTGCCGCTACCGGAGACACCTGTTACACAAACAAATTTTCCGAGAGGAATCTTAACGTTCACATTTTTCAGGTTGTGGCCCGTGGCTCCTTTGAGTTCAAGAAATTTGCCTGAACCTTTTCGCAATATTTTTGGGATAGTAATCTGACGGGTTCCATTTAAATAATCTGTCGTCAGACTTTTTACTTCCATAATTTCTTTGGGTGTACCCTGCGCAACAACTTTTCCTCCGTGTGTTCCTGCACCCGGACCAAGATCAATCACATAATCAGCAGCCAGGATGGTTTCCTTATCGTGTTCTACAACAATCACCGAGTTTCCTGTGTCACGTAGATCCTGAAGCGATTTAATCAGTCGCACATTGTCACGTTGATGCAATCCTATACTCGGCTCATCGAGAATGTACAAGACACCCACCAGTTGAGAACCAATTTGAGTCGCAAGCCTTATTCGTTGAGATTCACCTCCGCTTAGTGATTTACTGCTTCGGTTCAGTGTGAGATAATCCAGACCAACATCCAGCAAAAACTGGATACGTTTACGAATCTCTTTGATAACTTCTTGTCCGATTTTTTTCTGACGGGCATTCAACTTTGAATCCAAAGAAGAAAACCATTGACCCAAAGCGAGAATATCCATGCCGGCCAGTTCAGCAATGTTCTTATCATGAATGCGGAAGTTCAGCGACTCCTGTTTCAATCTTGATCCATGACATTCCGGACACTCCACCTGCAACATGAAACTTTGCACCCATTTGCGCATGGAATTTGATGTTTGTTCCGTGTCCTGATTAACGATAAAATTTACAATACCTTCATAGGTTATCGCATGATGATAGGAATTGCCACCGGAATAATCCATAGAGACATTCAATACATCTTCAGAACCGTACAAAATAACGTTCAATGATTCTTCCGGAATCTCCGAGATAGGCATCGTGAGATTGAAATTGTATTTTCTTCCAAGAGCTATCAGCTGCTTGAAAATCCAGGTATCTTTTTGGGGACCGAGAGGAACAATCCCTCCTGATTTGATATTCATCTTCGGATCCGGGATGATACTCTTGATATCAATCTCTGAAATGGTACCAAGACCATTACATTTCCGGCATGCACCATAGGGAGAGTTAAAAGAAAATGTATTTGGCTGTGGCTCGTCGTAGGATATTCCGGAGGTCGGACACATCAGGTGACGACTGTAATAACTCTCTTTATCCTTTTCCGCGTCAACGAGTAAAATGGAACCTTTGCCAAGCTTCATCGAAAGGACTAGTGATTCAGTAAGTCTCTGTTTTGAACTTTCACCGACTTCCAGCCGATCCACCACCAGTTCTATATCATGAGTTTTGTAACGATCGAGTTGGAGTCCTTTTTTCAATTCAACAATACGTCCGTCTGTCCGTACGCGCAAATATCCTTGTTGAATCAATTGCTCAAAGAGTTCACGATAATGCCCTTTCCTCGCTTTCACAAGAGGAGCAAGCATGATGACTTTCCTGCCTTTGAATTTTTTAATGATAAGATCAATGATCTGATCATCGCTCAGTTTGATCATCTTTTCGCCTGTTACATAAGAATAAGCTTCTGATGCTCGGGCATAAAGCAAACGGAGGAAATCGTAAATTTCAGTAATCGTACCGACCGTAGAACGCGGATTGAGATTCGTGGTTTTTTGTTCAATGGAAATAACCGGACTCAGACCACTGATTTTGTCAACATCCGGACGCTCCATGTTGCCAAGAAACTGTCGGGCATAGGCGGAAAAACTTTCAAGGTATCGTCGCTGGCCTTCGGCGTAAATCGTATCAAAAGCAAGCGAAGATTTTCCGCTACCGCTCAGACCGGTGATCACGACAAGCTGATTCCTTGGGAAAGTGAGATCAATATTTTTCAGGTTGTGAACCCGGGCACCATATATTTCGAGAAATTCTTGGTCTGCAGACATAAATAATTGTCGGAAAGGGAGGACTTGCAAAGGTACATAAAAGAATGACCGGAGATGAGATCGATTCATCTTGATTTTCTTGAATGAATGTTCGGCAGGAGTTTCGATCTTTTTGAAAAGCTTCAGTGTTAAGATTTTGGGTAAACCTTTTCAGAATAAAGGTCTTGACTTGAATGAATTGAAATTGAATTTGAAGCAGGACAATAAATCAACTCTCCTTTCGTTGTCCAAAGACGTCGAAATTTTATTTTCTTTGCATATCCATGAAGAGACACTACTTCCTATTCTTATTCTCGCTGATCTCAATTTCAGCATTCGCCCAAACAGGAGGTTCATCTGTTTTTTCTTTTTTGAATGTGCCTGCATCAGCAAGGATTGCCGCCCTCGGAGGAACATTGATTTCTGTCCGGGACAATGATCTGAATAGCGCTTTACAGGCTCCATCACTGTTGAATCCTTCCATGAGTAAGTCAATTGCATTGAGTGCTGTGA
This sequence comes from uncultured Flavobacteriales bacterium, assembly GCA_964391495.1. GTDB lineage: Bacteria > Bacteroidota > Bacteroidia > AKYH767-A > 2013-40CM-41-45 > JADKJP01. The sequence goes on from CAYMMN010000219.1 coordinate 4,864, forward strand.
CTTATGTTGACGGTGTTAAATTCGGTGATGCTTCTTATGCTAATTCTTTCGGAAAAACGGGAACATTCATGGCCAATATGCATTATGCAAATTATGGCGACTTTAAAGAGACTGATGTTTATGGTGATATCCAGGGCGCTTTCAAAGCTTCAGATTATGCACTGACCATCGGCTGGGGTTATCAGTACAATTCTCATTTTTCAGTTGGTGCTGCTATCAAAGGGATTTACAGCGATTACTATATCTACAATTCATTTGGACTGGCAGCGGATATTTCCGGAACCTTTTACGATTCCTTAAAACAGTGGACCATCACATTTGAAGCCCGGAATATTGGTGCTCAATTAAAAAGCTACGTCGACAAAAACAATGAACCTCTTCCGACGGAAGCATTGTTAGGTGTCTCCAAAAAACTTGCGCACACTCCTTTGCGTTTCAATTTAAGCTACAGGCATCTTGAAAAATTCGATCTTTCTTATTCTGATCCATATGATCTTGGAGATGTGGATCCTTTGACAGGCGAGGCCCAGGTAAAGACCATTGGTTTTTGGAATAAATTTTCAAGACACTTTATTCTTGGGACCGAAATACTACTCACCAAAAATTTTCATCTCAGAGCCGCATACAATTTTCAACGTCGTCGCGAATTACTTGTGGATACCCGAACAGGAACAGTTGGATTCTCTTTTGGCTTCGGTTTAAAAATCAGCAAGTTTATCCTGAGCTATGGAAGAGGAAATTATCACCTCGCAGGTTCAGCAAACCATTTTTCAATCAGCACCAATTTGTCTGAGTTTGCCAGGAAGAAATGATTCCTTTTTTTAGGTGTTAGATTTTAGAATTTAGATTTTAGTTTTTTTCTCGAGCACTAACCACTAACCACTAAGCACTAAGCACTAAGCACTAAGCACTAAGCACTAAGCA